>JAKAZF010000029.1 GCA_021826605.1 Planctomycetota bacterium
CGGTCAGCGGGCAGGTTCACCAAACAAGCAAAGCAGTTGCATTGGAAATATTTCATTGACATAGCGGCTTTCAACAAATGTTGAAGGATGGAAATTGGGTGAAATAGATGAATCCAAATTCCTCGGCCGCACTCCTGCCGCCAACCAAAGTTGCTGATATATTGGTTTGCGTAAACGGACATTATATGCCTGTTTATGCAAAGTTATTTCCGGAGCCGCGCATGGCAACAGCCTTGCGTGAATCTTGGATCCGTTACGGTGTCGCCGGCTTGCGGATTGCTTTCACCAGCGAGTAAAGCGACATGCCGAACGGCTTGAGCCGGTGCGGCCGGGTCAGCCGTTTAATCACGCCGGTGAGAATCGCAGATGGTGATTACCTATCAACGCGTCGGTGGAGGTTGAAAGTTGATCCCGCAAGCCCACGTTATCGCATGGCGGGCCACAGCACCGTGGCCGGACGACGCACAGGTAGAGCAATATCTCGTACTTTCACGTGCGGTCGTAGAGTTATTCGGTGACGGCGATCTATCAAATCTCGTTGCCTTGCGCGGTGGCACGGCATTAAATAAACTGTTCCTCTCGCCCGGAGTTCGCTATTCCGAAGACATTGACCTCGTACAGACGAATCCGGGCGCTGTCGGCTCGTTGATTGATGCAATTCGGGCCAAACTTGATCCGTGGCTTGGAAGGCCGAAACAAGAAAGGGCTGAAGAGCACTTTTCGCCGTCCTGCCGTTTCCGGGTCAAATGCTACGATTTTGCCACGCCCGCATTCACGGTGGCGTGTTGTTGATCGCCGATTCAATTTTATTCAGGGCGGCAATAATTTTCTCGAAGGCAGGAAAAGCACCAAAAATCATTTCCCGCATGTTTTCATAATCGCGCCGCAGTTCATCGAGTCGCCCTTCCGGTGGAACCAGGCGTAGTGAACCGGGGCGGGCTTTTGCATATTGGGCGGCAGCAGATGCGAAGAAAACGATTTTGTGTGCGGCAACTTGAAGCAGCAATTCTGTGTTTTTCATTGCGTTACGGCCGACGTCCTGCTCATACATGCAAACCAAATCATAATAATGGCGTGATTGACGGCCACACATAACCTTATCAGTCGGAGCGTGGTGCCAAGCATGCAGGATGGTCGCTTTCTCCCAGAAGGTGCGCTCGGCGGCCAAAGCACGCACAGTACATGCCGGCGACGGAAAGAGAGCCGGAAAATCCTCCGCGGCATAGGGTGTTACCGTCCCTTCAGTCGCCGGCCAATGATCCGAGCGGGCACCGATTTCCAAACGGACAACGGAATGAATGTAGGCGGGACCACCGGATGTTGCCCCTATATCACTGTTGGGGTAGTGAAACAGCAAGGTCTGGTGATTGGAATCCTCGACCGCATTATCCAAAGACCACGTTTTTCCGGCAGCCTGCCCGAGTGAGGTTTCGAACGCCCCGCGAAGCTCAGGAAGCAGTGAATCTTCGATGAACTGCCGACAGGCTACGGTAAGCGCGTGCAGTTGTTTTTGTCGCTGCTTGCCGGTTTTAGCGGCTGCAGGATCAGAATCGTCGCCAAATCCTAAATCACGTCGGTTGACGGATATGTCGATATCCTCTGAAAAACGCTCAATGACCTTGAAGACCTTGGCCAGCGAGGTGCCTCCCTTGAAGAGCAACCCTGCCGGTGGGCGCTTCAGCGTAAACAACCGTTTGAGAGTCCAGCAAACCCAGAAATCCTTCTCGATGATGGACGGACTCAAGCCGCGATGGGCCGCCACGGCGCGGAACAAATCGGCTCGATCTTCCGGGGAACGCTTAGCGAAGTCATCCATGTGCGGCCTCTTACTTTACCTCAGGGCGTGATAGCTGGCGGACGATGGCGGCTATCCAATCGGCGGTGTAGCGGGCGTCTCTCAACAGCGATTCTTTATCTCGCGGACTGATTGCTGCTCTAAGTAGACCTACAACCTGCGCGTCGACGGCGGGTTTCCCAATGTACCGCAAGGCTTGGAAGACCAAGGCGCTGGTTGGACTGCCGAGAGGCAGTTCCTTCGGGGCCACGTGTCTGATCTCCAATTCCATCTTTTTTCCTATGCGGACTCGCCGGGATCGTCCGTCACTTAAATAGACGAATTTGGCGGGTACCTGGGTGGACAGGCCAAAAATATTGGCGGCGGCTGCACCCGAGGGTATCATCCGGCTTCCAGTCCGGCGACCAACGGCTTGGGCGATCTGATCCACATCGGGCGTCAGCGTAATTCCCAGCTTGGCATTGACTCGGGGGTAATAATAGAGGCCTCGGGCCAGACGTTGTAAATCGCCGGATCGAACCAGGCGGGAAAAAGCCTGGTCGGTGGCGTAGCGTGATCCCATATCAAGGAAGTCTTTCGGGGTGAAAATAGCGCCCCGGCCGCCTGACCGAATACGCTTAAGAATCATTTTTTTCAGGGCATCCATAAAGCCGTCCTTGTCAGAAAAGTGTATACGTTTATCTGACGGATTGCAACTTGTGTCAAAATTTATTGTGTCAAAATTTATAGTTGAAATCGGGGGGCGACGGAATTTGTCCCGACCAAATGGTCGTGCGGAGAAACCCCACAGGACCGCCAGCTCTGCCGCCGGGGAACGCAACGGATGAGCAGTCGATATTTCAGGTATTGCAGCGGCGGTCAGCGGGCAGGTTCACCAAACAAGCAAAGCAGTTGCATTGGAAATATTTCATTGACATAGCGGCTTTCAACAAATGTTGAAAGCATGTTATTGGATGAAGGAATATTTTGACGTCATTGCCCCGTTAGAGAGTCGTTCGGCGGGATCGCTACCTGCCTCCGGGCGCGTCCACGTTTCACGTGCGGTCGTATAATCACACGGACAGGTTCGTACACTGCGCTGCATGGCTATAATAATCGGTATCCAAAAGCTTGGAGTAGCTATGATTATAGAATTAATGCAAAAACTTGGGGCCGGCGTCACGCAATCGGCAAGTGCGGCGGTTGTCGCCAGTGGAGGTGCGGCTTTACTACTTGGTGGGTGTGCCTCTTCGTCGCTGTCGTCAGGTGCCTCCACCAAGGCCTCCTATCCGGCACCATCGTGGGTGGCAGGGCCATCGGCACCGTTGCCGGAAGGATTCCCCGCCCCCGGCCCGATCGGCGAGGTAATTATTAAGAAATATCCGGCGTGTCGCATTGCCATGACGAAGCGCAGCGCGGGCACCAGCGGCAGCGGAGAGTTATTTATGCCGCTGTTTCGGCATATTGAATCGAACGATATTGCGATGAGCTCACCTGTGGTGATGACATATAACAAAGACGCCAGCGGTAATGAAGCCATGGCATCGATGGCCTTTGTTTATGGCAAACCCAGTATTGGCCAGGATGGTGTCGAGGGAAAGGTGACTGTGGAGAATCAGCCGCCGATGCTGGTGGCCAGTATTGGCGTGCGCGGCCAATATACGGCGGGACGTTTTGAACGGGCGGAGAAAAAAGTGGTGCAATGGCTCGCGGCGCACGCCAGCCAATATAAGGCGGACGGCGACGCCCGATATCTGGCTTATAACAGTCCGTTTGTGCTGCCCTGGCTTAAGTATGGCGAGGTTCAGATTCCCGTAACGGAAGTTTTAAACACCACACAATCCATAGGAAAAAATGGAAAATAGGGGCAGCCTTCACGCTCGAACCCACTGACGCTTCGGGTGGTAGCGATAAAACTTATGCTCGTCCGTGTCACCCAGTGCGATCAGACTAATCCATTGATTTTCCAATAAGGTCTCCACCAATGGATGTTGGCCGATAACCTGCGTTATTTTGTCGCGGGGCGCTGCGATAATTGCCAGAAGTCGCAGCGGATCGTGTCGCCATTTAACACCATCATGGAGCGATTCGATCGGTAATCCGACCCGCAAATCTCCGGCATTACCTGAACAGACGCCGTGGAGTCCAACCACGTTATGAATGGTTTTGGAACCCGCACCCCATTTGCCGGTGCATACGGTGGAGGCGTAGTACTGCATGTTGATCCAGTGGGCGACCACCAGCGGCGCTGTCATGATGAGCGTCAATATCGATGAGTCTTCATCGCGTTGCCATTGGTAATCGTGAAGAAACGCGCGGCCCTCAAGATTAAGTCCACGGGTTAGCCGACGTGGGGCAGCTATGAATGCTGCGTTGCCGGCCAAACCCCATTCCGGGCGCACTTGCGCCCAATCATTGGCTCGTTGCACCGCAGCCCGCTTGGCCGTCGCCGCTGTCTGATCGACCGGCTCACCTTCAAGCAGCGCTTTTTCCGCCCGCACTATTTCCCCGGCACGCTGTAATTGTTCCCGTAAGCCGGCCAAATCCGCCTGATGACTGGTTGGAATACGCTCTGCATCAAAAATACTAATTTCATCCGTAGTTGTATTGTGTTCGCCCGCCACAAACCAGGTATCCTCCGGAACACACAGTCCGCCAGCGGCCAAGCCTGCCCGCACGGCGAGCTTATTAAGCACGGCTGCGGCAACTCTTGCATTGGGGCCGCCGGCGTGGCCGCCGCATGCGCCACAATCTAAACTGGCGTGGTATGGATTATTGGTGGTCTGGGTGCCATGTCCGCAGAATAACACAAGTCGCGCAAGTTTTTTGCCAAGCCCCATTTTATTCAGCGACTGTCGGGCCAGGGCGATCTGATCCTGGAGCGAAAAGTGCGGATGCGAATCACTGATATCGGGTTGGAATGGCGCCTCCTTTTTCTCCGGCGATTGGACGATGCCGTCGCGTACTAATTTCCCGCCATAACCCAACCCCAGCATCTCGACAAAATTCAATGATGAAACCCCGTAGGCGGTCAGTTGCGACCATCCGGCTGAAAATTCTCGGCTGCCACGCAGGTCTGAGGAGAGTTGTTGAGATATTGCTTTGTCCCCGCCCACCAACTCGCCGACTTGATATCGCGAAGTTAGCAGCACGGGATATTGAGCGGTGCTATGCTCATCACCCAGACGCGAATAGCGCACAGGGAATCCGAAAAAGCCGGCAAACCCGACGGTCTCAATGGCCACCGCGACCTGCTCAATCGCCCGCCGCATGCGTTCAGACCGCACATCAATACAAAATACACACTGGGCCGATGGTCGTGGCTCATGGGTGATATTCAAATTGTCATCGGCCAGACGCTCACGGAGATCTGTGGTTAAATGTCGCTCAAAAGATATTTCATGGGCTTCAAGCCAAAGCTCAAAATGCCCGGCGTGCCGCGGATGATGACTCTCCGGCGAGAAATTCCACGGCGATATCACAGCTTGTGTGCCCAGGTGATTTAATGCGGCGGCCTCATAAATGACTCGAATGGTAAGCAGGTCAAAGAGAGGATTGTCTTCTGGCGGCATGGAATTATGCCAGCTATGAAGCCTCAAATGACTCGCCCAACCGATGTGGTCCAACAAAATGCGATAAAAATAGTCCGCAAGCAGGTGCTGGGGAACAGCGATTATTTCAAGTGAACGCGCCAATGCCTCGGATGGATGCTGGGGCATGGTTTTTATTAATGCGCGGCATGCCTTCAACCCGGCGATTTCCGGCATGCGGTCTACTTCAGCCATCTCCCGCCAGGCAGCGAAAAATCTTTTGGAATGATCCACCATGTTCCAGGCGGCTTGACCGCGATCAAAGTAGCTGCTGCACCATAACGCAATGTGTTCCAGCAGCGCCTGCCGCAGACCCTCCGGCAGCCGAGCAAAAATGGTTGATGGATAAGGCGGACCGATGCGTTGAGTATCGAGCGGTTCTCCATCGGGCGACGCTGTGGCGTGATCGCTGGTCTCAATCGCCTTGATCGCGGATTGGGCATCAGAAAAGCCGGTGGGGCAGCCTCGGGCCGTGCCGCGCTCGAGCGCCTGACGCACATCGGCGAGGCAAATTTCACCAGTGCGCAGCTTTTGGGCATAATAGCTTTCCGGCATATACATGCGCTCCCCGGTGGCGATCTCCATCGTCTGGAGCGCATCAGAAAACCGTTGAGAAATAAACCCCCACATCGGGTTCACGGCTACAAAACCGTCCAGTGGCCAGACCGGTGCGATCTTTTCAAACACGTTTCCCACTATTTCATTAATAGACTTTGAGTTCATGCTGCTGCTCACGGATTGACCGCCCTTTCTTCAAATTCAGATGGTTTCTGCTGGACTGATTTGGGGTTGTGCCGGCCGAGGCACCCACTTGCAAAAGCCATCCCTCACCGACCAAATCCACGCGGTAAGCCGATTCGTTGCAATCCCAATATAAAAGCCGCTCATGGCATGTACATACAAGGCCCGCATATACGCTGGTCTCTGGCCGCTGATGACCTGCCATTGAAATAGTCCCATCGCCAAAAGCAACCCGCAGATAACCGGCAAAATAGCCCATGACTCGGCGTGTGTGTTTCCTGTGCCCAAGCCTCCGGCGACAAATTGATTGGCTCCAAGGATCAGGTCGGAAATCAGAATCAGCAGCGGATACGTTGCGGCTAACAACACAAGCCCCGCAATCCACCGCATGACACATGCCTTGCTGTATCGGCCTGCAAGCGCCCGCCAGATCAGCAAGCACCAGGATATTCCCACGGTCAGCAGCAGCGGCAAATGATTGATCGGCACTTGCTTAAGCATGGCCAAGCCTGCGGCCGCAGGCAGTAAACAGATCGCACATATCGCGGCTACCCAATGCGCAAAGTGATGGTGCTGCCGGTGGATTTTTCTTAGTTGAACGATGGGGGCCTTTTTGATGGTACTGCCCGAGATAAGAAAGCAATGCGATTTGTACAAGCCATGCGCGACCAGATGCACCAAAGCCAGACCAAAAGCCCCCAACCCGCACTCCAGCATCATGAACCCCATTTGCGCCACAGTTGAGTAAGCCAGTTGCCGCTTGACGCTGGTCTGTGTCATCATGGCCAGTGAGCCAGTGATAATAGTGGCAATCGCTACCATCGCCAGAGCCATCAGCGGCGTTGGATAGTTCGCCAGCAGCGGCGAAAAGCGAATAAGCAGAAATCCACCGGCGTTTATAATTCCCGCGTGCATCAATGCGGACACCGGGGTTGGGGTTTCCATTGTGTCAGGAAGCCAACTGTGGAACGGGAATTGCGCGGACTTCAGGCACGCAGCGCCAACCACCAGCCACGCGATCCAGTTTCCGCCGGCAGCCTGCAAGCTGGAATCGGCGGCTGCAAACAATGGCGGAAACTGCCAAGTCCCGAAGGTCCAATAGCTCACTGTCAATGCCCCAATGAGGCACAGGTCGCCGCACCGGCTGACGATAAATTTCTTCCGCGCCGCTAACATTGCCCCCGGACGCGTCGAGTTAAATAGCAACAACTGATGCAGACACAGGCTCATTGCTATCCATGCCAGAAAAAACAGCAGTAGATTGCCAGCGATTACCAGAGTTAATACGGCGGCAATCGTTCGGGCCAGCCACGTCATAAATTGCCTTTGTCGCACGTGTCCCGCCAGATAACTTACGGAATACCGCGTGACAATGACCGCAAGAAAGCTTACCAGCGTGAGCATTACTAACGCCACGTTGTCGATATATATCCCCATCACCTCCGACAAGGGGTCCCTGACGCTCACGTCCAGGGGCCTGCCTCCGATAGCCAAAATCGTGCAAAGTACGGACGCGGCCAACCCCACCCAGGCTGCGCTCGCCACAAGACGATTGCGTCCCCGAACCGACATACTCCCATTGGCCCGCCCCAAGCCAGCGGCCCACAAGCTCACCGCGGGTAATACGGCGGCAAAAATTCGCAGCGACTCAAACATGGTGACTCCTTTACTAAAGCCACCCAGAGTCTAAAGAGCACATAACTTAAGTACAATATATATCTTGTATTAAATCCATATATTTTATAGAATAACTTCATGGCGTTTTTGAACTACCACCATTTGCGCTATTTCCGCGCGATAGCCCATGCGGGAAATTTAAGTCGCGCGGCGCTGAATTTGAATATTTCTCAGTCAGCGTTAAGCATCCAATTGCGACAACTGGAGGAGGCGCTGGGGGAGAGACTTTTTGAGCGGAAAAAACGGCGACTCATTCTCACCGAGGCGGGCCGCATTGCGCTGGATCACGCCGATGTCATTTTCCGCACGGGCGATGAATTAATCGATACACTTAAGCAGCGCTCACCTGGTCGCCGACAGATCGTGCGCATCGGTGCGGTCGCTACCCTCTCGAGAAATTTTCAACATGCGATGTTGTCACCACTGCTTAACCGACCTGACGTTGAATTGGTTGTCCGTTCCGGTTCCATGCGCGACTTGCTGGCGGCTCTCCAAGCCCACTCCCTTGATATGGTGCTTTCTAACCTGCCGCTGCGGGCCGATTTGCAAATGGCGGGTCATTCCCATTTAATCAGTCAGCAGGTGGCAAGCCTGATTGGCAAGTCCCGGAAGAAAGCCCATCCCTTTCGCTTCCCCGAGGGCCTGCGCAACATCCCGCTTATCGTGCCCAGTCTGGATAGCAGTATTCGATCACTGTTTGATGTCATGATGGACCGGCTGGGAATTCGCCCCATCATCGCGGCGGAAGTCGATGACATGGCAACGCTGCGCCTGCTGGCGCGCGATCACAACGGGCTGACGCTTGTTCCACCCGTGGTTGTCAAGGGAGAACTTTCCGCCGGTACACTGGAAGAGTGGCATCGCATCGACGGTATCACTGAAAGCTTTTACGCCATTACCGCAAGTCGCCGATTTCCCAGCGGTCTGGTACGAGAAATCGTATCCAAGCCGCTGAAGGTATGAATCGTTGGCATTATTAAACGGGAATGGCAATGGCGGTTGCAGCATCCCTGTTTTGAAATGTTATGCCACTTCCGCCATTTCCGGGATGTTCAGCCATTGCGTCAGTTGTTCCGGGGCGGTGCGGTGCACGAATTGTCGGAAGGTTTCATCCTCATCCACACGATTGGTTTTATACGCATCGACAATTTGAGTAATGGATTTATGTACATAATCCGCGGGAACTTTTTTCAGGGCGACTTTGGCAAAGCCCGCATCTCCGCCCAGTCCGCCACCGAGCACAATCTGATAGGCTTCCGTGCCGCGCTGGCCCCGGAAGTTGCATACCACGCCCATCAGGCCGATGTCGGCAATCTGATATTGTGAGCAACTGTTGGGGCAGCCCGTGACACTGATCATAATGGGTGTATCAATGGTGACATGCGCCTCGAGATGCGCAAGAATACTTTTCGCCCGTTCCTTGGTTTCCACAATGGCCAAATTACAAAACTGCGTGCCGGTGCAGGAAATCAGGCTGGTGCGCCACAGCGGGGCGTGGGGGGGTAATCCGACGGCATCCAATTCACGGGCCATAGCCGACACCGACTCATTGGGAATATTGAGAAATATGAGGTTCTGTTTGTTGGACAAAGCTAATTTGGCCAAGTCCTTTCCGGCAAACCGATTGGCTATTTCCGCAGCCGCATGCATCTGCTTGCCGCTGATACGACCGCGTTCAACCGGCACGCCGATATAAGATAGGCCGGCCTGTTTTTGTGGGCCGGAGCCAAGGTGGTCGGTATGCGGTGCAAATTCCGGTGCCGCGATATTGTCATCATGTTCCAGCTTAAAGCCGATATCCGCTTCCAGATAGTCACGGAACTTTTCCCATCCCCAGTCCGAGACCAGATATTTCATGCGTGCCCGTGTACGTTTTTCACGATAGCCGTGATCGCGGAAAATGTGGGCGATCCCCCGGCAAACCGCCGGTACCTGCTCCGGCGTGATAAACACGCGCAAACCCTGCCCAATGTAGGGCTGACTGGATAATCCCCCGCCCACGGTCACCCCGTACCCGGATTCTTCCTGACCGGTGCGGGGATTGGTCCGCTTGACGCCGAACATGCCGATGTCATTAATTTGCGGTTGATGGCAATGCAGATGGCATCCGGCCAGGGCCGTCTTAAATTTACGCGGAAAATTGCTGAATTCCTTGTTCCCGTCCAGGAACATCTGGTTGGTGCTTTGCACCACGCCAGTGGCGTCAATGACTTCATGGGCCAGGTGGCCTGCCAGCGGACAGCCGACAACATTTCGCGGTGTATCACCGCAGGCAAATTTGCTCACCAGACCCACGCGTTCCAAGCGTGGAAGAATTTCTGCCAAGGCTTCAATGGTCAACCAATGTAGTTGAAAGCACTGGCGGGTGGTGATATCGGCAAAGCCGTTGGCATATTGGTCTACAATGTCCGCAACTTCCTGAAGTTGCGCGCCGCTGACAAATCCATTGGGAATGCGAATGCGCAGCATAAAGTGGCAAAGGTTGGGCAAATGCTGATAAATGCCGAACCACCGCAGGCGGACAAAGTCCTCTTCGGAAATTTTTGCTTTACGTTGGGCGCTGCGGATAACTTCCGCGCTCGTGGCGTTGGGGATTGTCTTCTGGAATAGTTCAAAATCTTTGGGACTTAAAAGCTGGTCCAGCGGTTGGGTAACGTCCGCAGCGGCGTATTGAAAAATATTCTCCCAAACATCCAAGCCGTCCTTCGCGAGTTTAATGGCTTCAACCTTATTAAGCTTCTTGCCATCGGCGGTTACGATATTACCAGTTTCTGCGGTCATAATTTCAAGAACTCCAAATAACCAAAACCCATCATACAGATAGGAATTTGAATGGTCAATAAAATGTCAATATTTAGGGCTTATATCGGCCATAACAAAATCTAATACATACATGTTTAATAGGTGATTATTGCTGCGGTCACGCGCTGGCGGAGTGTTCCCCGGCTTGGGCTATCGGGTGGTACAGTGCCGGTGCATCAGTCGCAGGTTGGGCGATTTTCTCCAGGAGTTGTTCAACCGGCAGGCCGAGCGTCTGGGCAATTAAACGAAGTGTTTCACGCTGGGGCCGGTTGATTTCATTGCGTTCAATACGGGCGATGGTTTTAGAATCAATGCCGGGAAATTCGTCCCGCCCAAGCCGCCGCTGCGTACGGGTACTGCGAATCAATCCACCCAGAGAATTGTTCTTCGTGAGTTCCATACGGCGTAAAGTTCGGCGGAAATTCGCATCAAAGTCGCGGATGATGTGGTGTGATTCCCAGCGTCGGGAACCGATTTTTACGACGGAACCATCTTCCTCGAGCTTCAAGGCCCGCATATCCGCCATATCCCCGCTTTGGTCGAACCAGTGTTGGGGCACGCAGATAGCGGATAAATCAGCGCGAAAAAGAGTAACCGCCGCCAGCGCCATATCCGAAACCGCGCCAATAAGCCGTGCCGGCTCGGCCGCCATAATGGCGTCGCAGAGTCGCTTAGCATTTTCCGGGAAGGCGGTAATACACAACGGTAAAACGCGATGAAAACCGCGCAGAAGAAATGGGAAAATCTCCGCGCGCGGCAGCCATGGAATAACCAGCACACCCGCTTTGCGCGGTGAACTGACCACCGCGTGGGCGATGGCGTCCAGGCTGATGTTGTTGGCGGCGACTATTACCGAATTAAGCTTGCGCCGGGCTGCCAGGCGGGGCACTTCCCCGGGATTCTCAATTAGCACAATAGAGCGCCGCCCTTTAAAGTGTTGCAAAGCGCCTGATTCATTAGGTAGTTCGTTTCCGTTCATCATCCGTGACCGTTCAATTTTCGGAGCATGTTTGAGAATAAGGCGTACATCTGCGCTATTCTCAAACCGGCTCGCCTGTCCGAATTCTATCCTACGATAGTCTGCATCCAAATGCGAGCGCCAAGCGGAAATACAAAATTAGAGGGTGTGCCCGTTTTTATCGGGAATTCATTAAGCTGCGATTCGGCGGTATTTTTGTGTCCACCAAGCGTCCCAGAGGTTGCTTTGGTAAAGGGCCTCCATGGCCATAAGGGATTCGGCATTTTCCGCATCCCATCGCATGCCGGGGCCTTTGATGCGGCGGGTCGTGGCT
>JAKAZF010000030.1 GCA_021826605.1 Planctomycetota bacterium
CCGGCTTTTGCTGCACAGCGGACACCGGGCAATCCGCCGCCCGGTCAACAAAACCCAAGCCCAGCAAGCCTTGGAAAACCTTAAAAATTGAACCGATAGGCGACTGAGCCGCAGTGGCCCAAAGTATTTTCGCAAAATAAAAAGACTTTTACTGGCAATGGGAGTTTTCGAACAGGACTTAGCCTTAACGGTCCACTCGAGATAAAAGGCTCTCTCCTGCGCTATTTGGCCGTAGCAAGCCTGCCTCTCCGATCAGCAATGACATCGGCAATCATGGTGTTGAGATCCGACTGAGGAGAAAATCCTGTCGCAGTTCTCAGCTTTCCGGTATCCGGAACGCGCCGGGGCATATCTTGAAAATTATTATTGAATACCTCGTTATATGGAATCAATTTGATACTGGACGCACTGCCCGTGATTTCCAGCACGCGCTGCGCCAACGCCAGGATACTGATTTCTTCGGTTCCGCCAATATTATAAACGTCGCCGGCAGCCTCCGGATGGTCCATCAGCAATGTGATGGCCTGGACGGCATCCAGAATGTGGGTAAATGTTCGAGTCTGCCGGCCATCGCCGTACACCGTTAGCGGTTGATTCTGCAAGGCCTGATCAACGAGGCGCGGCAACACCATGCCGTACGCAGGTGACTGGCGGGGGCCTACGGTATTAAAAAATCGCCCTATCGTCACGGGGAACGCCTGTTTCTGGTGGTAGGCAAGAGCCATAAACTCATCGAGAGCTTTAGAACAGGCATAGGACCAACGACTGACGGACGTGGCCCCGAGGACACAATAATCATTTTCCTTCAGAGGGGCGTGCGTCTGCAGGCCATAAACCTCACTGGTGCTGGCCAGAAAGAGCGGTTTTTCAAAATCTCGACATGCGTTAAGTACCCGCTCGGTTCCCACCACATTGGTCAGGATACTTTCCAGCGGGTTATCAAGAATATATTGCACACCTACCGCCGCAGCTAAATGGACAACATAATGGCAGGTCCCCACCAGGCGGGATATCACAGCTTCATCCATGATACTGCCGGGAATAAAGCGTAACTGCCGATTGGAAAAAAGATGTTCAATGTTGGCGCGCGTTCCGGTCGATTCGTTATCTAATATGTAAACAGCATGTCCGCGCTTCAGAAGGCTCTCCGCAAGATGCGATCCAATGAATCCCGCCCCGCCGGTTATTAAAATTCTTTGCGTCACAATTTTTCTCCAGATCA
Organism: Planctomycetota bacterium; assembly: GCA_021826605.1. The sequence goes on from JAKAZF010000030.1 coordinate 1,223, forward strand.
GATTCACACTTGCCAAAAAGCTACTATCGCATGAAAATCAAAAAAATGGAACGTAACGTACAAATTGAGTCTTATCCAGACGGCTTCGAGGTTCTGATCGGCGGCAAAATCTTTACACGATTTATTGCCCGCAAGTCACTTCCCAAGCCTATTTTCTATCCCCTTTTTACGCCATCGGGAGTCGCGGTTACCCGCAGCGTACCGGAAATTGATGGCGGAGAGGCGGTCTCTGATCACCCCCACCACCGGGGTTTGTGGTGCGGCCACGGCAGCGTGAACGGCTGTGACTTCTGGGAGGAATATAAGCCCGATCACGGAAAAATCCGGACTGAATATGTCTCATATAAAGGTGATGATAAAAAGGGACATATTGATTTGACCGCATCTTGGGAAGATGCCGACGGCCTGAACATTCTCAAGGAACACCGTAAATGCGAGGTTTTCGGCCTTGCCGATGCCAATATAATGGACTTCGCGATCAGTCTTACCCCCGCTGAGCATTCCGCCGTCACGTTCGGAGACACCAAAGAGGGCGGCTTGGTCGCCGTAAGGTTAGCACCGCTGATGATCGCTGAAAAGACCGGGCGCATATTCAACGGGGAAGGCCTCAGTTATTCCGCCAAAACCGCCGGCCCTGAAATAACTTGGGGGAAACGGGCGAGTTGGTGTGCCTATTGCGGCCAAGCCAGCGCCGGAAAATCGGCCACGGTGGCAATTATTCAACGTCCCAGCGGATTTCGTTTTCCGACGTGGTGGCACGTACGGGCGTACGGTTTATTTACCGCCAATCCCTTCGGCCAATCATTTTTTGAATCCGATGTAACGCCCCCGCCGCGCGGGGATTTTACTCTTGGCTCGGGAGAGTCGCTTACGACCTCCTATCGAATTATCGTGGCCGATGGAGATCTGACTTCCGCCCGAATTGCGGAAATTCAACAGATATGAAGGACAACCGAAAGGCGATCGTGGGGGAAGTAAGTTGAGCAGTTTTATTGGGAGATATTCCCAATCGCCCCGCCTGGCCGCACACGCCGCGGGCTTGACGGGCGACAATATCGGTATACCATCACTTTTTAGTTCGCTGGGCAAAAGCCTGATATCGGCAGTGGTTTTCGCCGACAGCGGGAGAAATTGGCAGGCCGGAGTATAATGGATCATTCCGTTCGACATAACGAACGTCCCCGGGAATTAAAGTGGTATCATGCGTCCGCCATATTATATGGCGATTGGGGCACGAGCCGGTTTTACGTTCTCGGTCTGGCGTTCTTTTATTCCCTGTATCAGAGCTTCTGGTATGTATTAGCTGTTGGGGTGCTGGTCGCGCTGGTGGGCGGGGCGTATATCATTATCTGCCGCTGTTTTCCGGATGGCGGCGGTGTCTACTCTTCGGCCAAACATCTAAGCCGGCAATTGGCCGTAATTGGTGCGCTGCTGTTATGCGCTGATTATATTGTCACGGCGGCGATGTCGGCATTTGACGGCATTCAATACATTGGCGTGCCCAATGACGGCCCTCTGGTGCCAATTTGCGGCATCGTCGCAATCATCTTGATCGGTCTTCTTAATTACTTTGGTTTGCGGAAAGTGGGCGTTCTGGCGTTGATTGTCGCCATCGCGACTTTTGTGCTGACGTTGGTGATTACCGCTTTCAGTGTACCGCATCTGGCCGAGGGTTGGCATCGCATTATGGCCTATGGACAAATCACGGGCCATTTCACGGATAAATGGTTTGCATTTGTCAACGTCGTTCTGGCCCTGTCGGGCGTGGAGGCTGTCGCCAATATGACCGGGGTGATGGTGCGCCCGGTGAAGCAGACGGCTCGGAAGACCATCCTGCCGGTGCTGGTAGAAGTTGTGGTGCTGAATCTGATACTGGCCATCGGTATGTGTGCCTTAAGTCCCACACCCTCAAAACCGGCGGAAAGGTTTACCACCCCCGCTATTGTGTTGCATCATCAGGTGCATCAATTCAAGCGAACACATCGTGACTGGAAAAGTCATCCGCAAATGGTGACTGCGGTCACGCGGATGGATAAGAATTTCAGCCGTGAAAATGAGATACAGAACGCGGTTTTGCGGGTCATGGCCAGTGATTTTGTCGGACGTCCGTTCGGCTGGATATGCGGCATCGTATTTGGATTACTGCTTATTTCCGCCGTCAACACGGCCATTGGCGCCATGATGAGTATTCAGTATACGATGTCCCGCGATAATGAATTACCGCGTTTTTTATCCCGGCTCAATGTGTTTGGCGTACCCTGGCTGGCACTGATACCGGCGGTGATTGTTCCCGTTCTGATTTTGAGTATTTTTCACGACTTAAGCACCTTGGGTGATTTGTACGCCATTGGCGTTGTGGGTGCTATTACCATTAACCTTTCAAGTGCTGCGATAAACCGGGAACTCAAGCTGCAATCCTGGGAGCGAATTTATCTTGGGGCCGTCGGTGTGATTATGGCCGCCATCGAGATTACTCTGGCGCTGCAGAAGCATGAGGCGCTGATATTTGCCCTTAGTGTGCTGGCCAGCGGATTACTGGCGCGTTTTTATACCAAACAGTATCCGGGGTTGAGCGTGGCCGTGCGATCCCGGGTTCTTGTGGTAAGTTCCGTTCTGGCATGTGCCGTCGGCGTGGCCATGCTGAAGCTGGCCCTGCTATTTTTGCATCACCGTCCCGTTTACGCCGGGTGGTCCTTTGCGGCAGTCGCAATTTTTTTCAGCTTGGCGGTGACGGCCATCTACCAACTGCGATTGTTGGCACCGAAGATCAAGGAATCAGAGGACGCTAAGATTGAGGCGCAGACATCCCCTGAGCAACTGGCTTTTGGCACCCCCGGAAAAGAATTGGAAATGTCCATGCCCAAGGTGCTCGTGGCCACGCGAGGCTCCCCTCGCCTGTTGGATTTTGCGGCACAATATGCCAAGCAATCAGGCGCGATTCTTTTTGTTATTTTCGTGCGTCAGTTGAATCTGGCATTTGCCGCCGATAGTGAAGGACCGACCCTGGAAGAAGACCCTGATGCCATCGCCACATTCCGCAAAGCGCAGGACGTCTGCACCAAGGCGGAAGTTCCACTGGTCCCGATTTATGCCGTTTCGCCGGATGTGGCTTACACCATTCTGGATTTTGCGGCCACGTATTCAGTCAATGCGCTGTTGATGGGCGTATCCCGTCGGGGCACCATGCTGCGGGCCTTGCATGGCGATACCCTAACGGCTGTCGCTGATCAACTGCCCCAGGATATTCCGTTGTTAATTCACGCATAAAATATTGAACCGGTGAACTTGGAAAACGCCGGGTTCAGAGGCTTGTTTTGTTTTTTAAGGCTGTATCACCCATGAATGTAACGATGAAACCCAACTGGCACACCAATCCTCAGGCAGAACTACCGGCGTATATTCGCGGGTTGATTTTTGATTGCGATGGTACTTTGGTTGACACCATGCCCATGCACTATCGGGCGTGGCAGACGGCATTGGGTGAAGCCGGGATTCCACTTGCTGAAGATGAATTTTACCGCCTTGCCGGAATGCCAACATTACAAATCGCACAGGCCCTGGCTTTGGAACATAAATCCAGCATCTCCGGCGAGCATATAACCCATCGCAAGGAAGAAGCATACATTGAGAGTATTCCGGATATTGTCCTGATCCCTGCGGTTGTGGCCATTGCCCGGCGTGAACATGGCCGCCGGGGGCTTTCGGTAGCCAGCGGTGGAATCCATCGCATTGTGGATCATCAGTTGCGGGCCGCAGGACTGATGGAATTATTTCCGATTGTTATTTGCGCTGATGATGTCGAACATGGAAAACCGGCACCCGATTCATTTCTTGCGGCGGCTTTACGCATGGGCCTTAAGCCCGAAGAGTGCATTGTGTATGAAGACGGGGAACTGGGCTTTCAGGCGGCGGCGGCGGCCGGCATGAGCTGCGTGGATGTGCGACCATGGTATGGAATTAAATAGGCCGACAGGCTTAATGCACCTCCACCGGTTTGCTGCGGTATTTGGGTATTTTCAGAAAAAATACAAAGGGAATGCAGCATAATACCAGCACCGCCATTAGCCGGAAGTTGAACACATACGCCATGACACCGGCTTGTTGACCTAAAGATTGGTAAATCAATCCCAGTGCCTGCTTGTGGGCGGTAACCGCCGGCGCGTGCACAGCGAACATGTTCTGGATCTGATGGAGCCGGCGGTTAAACACCGGATTCAAGGGTGTGGTGTGGGATACCAGCATGTTCTGGCTGCTTTGACTTTCACGACTAAGCAAAGCGGTGGTCACAGAAATTCCGAAAGCCCCGCCGATATTCCGCATTAAGTTGTAAATACTTGTAGCATTGCCCATCTGATCGTTTTGCAGGGTTCCCACCGCAGTGGTCGTCAGGGGTATAAACAACATGCTGGTGGCAAAACCATTAATAATAATAGGCCAGGTCACACTGAACTGACTGATCTGAGGATCCAGGTGTCCCAAAAGAAAGCTGGAATAGGCCAGAGCCAACAGGGCGCTGATCATCAGAAATCGGTTATCAATAAGATTGGTCAAGCGACCGATGATCAAAATGCCAATCACCGAACCCAATCCGCGCGGACTTACCGCCAAACCGCTGTCCAACGCGGAATATCCCATGATTGTCTGAAGAAAAAGCGGCAACAGGGCCGTGGTGGCATACAACACAATTCCGACAATGAATATCAGAATTGTACCGATCAGCAGATTACGGTTCTTCAAGACCCGCAAGTTTACCAGAGGGGCGTCACTGGTAAGCTCCCACGCGATAAACGCCAGAAAACCGATGATCGCAATGGCCGCCGCCCAGCGAACCCATACGGCACCGAACCAGTCCGCATCCTGCCCTTTATCCAACATGATCTGCAGCGCCGCAATCCATACCGAAAGCAGAATAAAGCCGACGGTATCAAGCCTGGTTTTTATGGCATGACGGATATAGGGTGGATCCTCCACGTACGTTTGCACCATGAGAAATGCCACAATCGCCACGGGGATATTAATATAAAATACCCATCGCCAGGAAAATGAATCGGTAATCCAGCCGCCGAGTGTCGGCCCGATCACCGGAGCGCAAATTACGCCAAAGGTGTAAAAAGCCATGGCTTGTCCGCGCTTTTGTACCGGGAAACTTTCCAGCAGAATCGCCTGGGCACTGGGCTGTAAGGCCCCCCCGCCTGCCCCCTGAATAATCAGAGCAAAAATTAAAAATGGAAAATTGGGCGCTGCGCCCGCCATGACGGAGGCTACCGCAAAAATCGTAATGCACGTTAATAAAAACCGCTTGCGTCCAAACGTCCGGCTCAGCCAGCCGGCGGCGGTCAACACCACCGCGTTGGAGATCAGGTAACTGGTCAGTACCCAGGTGGCGTCATCGGGGGTAATGGACATGCTGCCGGCAATATGCGGTAATGCCACATTGGCAATAGAGGTGTCCAGCACCTCCATAAACGTGCCCAGCATCACCGAGACCGCAATCATCCACGGATTGGCCTGCGGCTTCCACAGTGCGTAATCCTGCGACAATGCCGTACTCACGGAATCGCTCCCACAATTTCTTCTGCCTTTTTAAGCCGGGGTGGCGGACAGTTTGTACATGACAAAACGCACCATCGTGTTGACCGTAAATACGTCACGGAATTTACTGATATCCGGATCCTGTTCAAACGCAGCCATATCCGCTACGGCAAATGGCATGCGCTTTTTAAGCTCGGCAATGCCACCGGCCGTCAGTTTCCCGTTACTGACTAATTCGGGGTTCGTCAGGAACGACTCAATACTCATATCGCCGGGCTGAATTTTGATTCCGAATGTCTTTTCCAACTGGAACTGAATGTCCAGATAATCAATGGATTCCGCACCGAGATCCTGCGTGAGTTTGGATTCAGGTTGAACGTCTTCGCTGTCCACCGCCAGTGCGGAAGTCAACACATCACGGACTTTGGCAAAAACTTCTTCTTCGGTCATCGGCATGTAATACTCCCGTTATCCTTTGCAGGAAACACGTAAGAAACTAAAATCACGACCCAGCCATCCCCGGCGATAAAAGTCGCACCATTGCCGCCGGCACGCGCCGGCGGCAGGTTCAGAGCTCTGTTACGCGACGACGGCCCGCTGAAGCTGATGCCATTGCCGCCGCAATTGTTCTATCATAACATCATCCAGGCCGGCAAGGCTGGAATCCGTATCTTTAAGACTTTTATGTACCAATTCAACACGCCCCTGAATTGCTGTAGCCTCCCCTACGGTACCCCGAATTTTAAACTCACTGCTATGCGCTTCCATTCGAATGGCTTGTGCATGGACGCGCAAGGCATGGCCCGGAGCTACAAATGAGCCATACCGGATGCCCCGGGCTTCCCGTAGCACCACCAGGCTGTGGTGAAACCCCTGGCATTCGCGCACCAGCCACGCTGCGGCCTGCACGGCCGCTTCCAGCATCATCACGCCGGGCAGCACTGGAAAATCCGGAAAATGGTCGGCGAGGTATTCCTCCGCGAGGCTCACCTGCTTGATCATGGTAATGGCCTTACCGGACTCCAGAGTTACCAGCGCATCGACAAGGGAAAACTTCAACTCAGAACACCTTGTTCAGGCGGCCTTTCAGCCCATAACCCACCGGGAGCAGCACACGCGTTCCAACTTCCGACAGCATGATGCATTTTTACACGCTTTGCGGCGTTTTGACAAGAAGCGTTAACGGATGCGCCCAGCCCATTGGCCGGAGCAGCCGGCAAACTGGATGGATTTATTTCCATAATCTTGAAAGTTACGCATAGGATTCAGCCGATGGTCAATGCAGTTATATGGAGGTCAAGCTATTTTTATACCTACCTGTGTCGATAGTTTATTTGACATTCAGTTAATTTATTTTATTATGAAGGGAGGTATGTAAAAGCGGCGGCAAATCATTGCGCGGTTGCGCGTTTCTGGTTGGCTGATTGTTAATTTACCCTTTTAACGTAACCGTTCCATGGTCCCTGTGAATCGGACCTTTGGCGGTATGATTGGTCAGTAGTTCTCAACGCTGCATTTCGGAGTATATATATGGTTTCCAAAGCGGATATGGAAAAAAGCCAGGCGGAATTATGTGATTTATTCCGGCTTTTATCTGATCACACGCGGCTGCAAATTGTCCTTTTTCTGGCTACCGGTGAGCACACGGTCACGGATTTGTGCACCGCCCTGAATTTGCCGCAACCCACAGTGAGCCATCATCTTGGTCTGTTACGGATGAACCGTCTGATCGTCAATGAAAGACAGGGAAAAAAGGTTATCTATTCTCTAGGCTCTTCCGCCAGAAGTTTGAAGAAGGCGATTAAATTTTCGGTTCCCCCCTACGTGGTAACTCTCGACGACGACCGTTAAATTGTAACGCTCCGCGGCCAAACTGGTCTCCTCTGACATGCTCTTGGACACGTCAGAGAATTAACGGTTCCCCCCACAGCGATGACCGGAGTGGCGGCGTGGATACTGCCAGGTTTATACCCGATGATCTCACGTGCACTATTGCGGGTCTGAATTACCTGCAAACGCCGGCAGGCAAGGCTCTATCCGAAGCAGTAACTCATCGGTTGGCCCAGCAGAGAACTATTTCCGTTGCTGATATTTCATTATGGCGAAGACAGCATCCAGAATATTCGGTGCCATGCGCTATTGCCGTGTCGCAATGCCGCTTAAAAGCTGCTGACAAATTCCCCGGGCAGTCCAATGAGCTATGGGCCGTCCCCGAAGCGCTGCAACAGGCGACCTCGGCCAGAGTCGCCGCCTATAAAGCCCAGCGGATTGCGAATTTAGCACAACCGAAAATCATTCTGGATCTTTGCTGCGGGATCGGCGGTGATATGCTGGCTTTGTCCCGCCTGGCACCCGTGCTGGCCATGGACATCAGTAGGGTTCGCGTTTGGATGGCCCATAATAATGCCATGGCATATCCGTCAAAATATCCGGTTATGGTGGTTCAGGCAGATTTGCAGAACTTTCCGGTTCAACTAAGTTCCCGAATCTTTGTGCATATTGACCCGGCCCGGCGGTCCGATGGAAAACGCAATCATGATTTTGGTGCCACGCACCCCGCCCCAAGGGTTCTTTTCGCTGTCCTGGAAAAGGCTTCTGCCGGCGTTATTAAGCTAAGTCCGGCTGTTGATTTCTCAACGCTACCCACAGGGCATCTGGAGTTGATCAGCGAGCACGGCACCGTTGTACAGGCATTACTCTGGACGGGAAGCGCCAGTACGAAACTCGGTCCAAACAAACGAACCGCCACGGTGATAGACCGCACCGCAATATGGTCAATTAGCGATTCCAGTACCGACATGGCCGGAGCAGAATTGCATGCCCATCAACCGGAAAAGTGGCTCTATGAAATCGACGGCGCTGTTACCAGAGCCGGCCTGGCCGTGGCACTGGCGAAAGAGCTTAAGCTGCGCTGGCTTAGCCCTGATGGCGGTTACATGACAGGCCCGCACTACCTGCACCATCCGGCTTTAACGGCGTTTGAAGTATTTGACAATTTCCCCTATACGGAATCAGAACTTTTTAGAAAACTCAAAGACGCCGGCAAACAACTTCCCGCCTCTGCCCGGGCGGTAGAAGTAAAAACCCGTGGCGGACTGGGGCTGAACACTGATCAATTACAAAAAAAACTGTCTAAAATCTGTGCCGCAGATTACACGGTTTTAATTTATCGTTGCGCTCATGGAAAAGCCTGTGTCATCGCCCGGCGATGCAACAAACCCGCTGGAGGATAATTACCAGCTGGAGAAAGCGACGCAGGCACGCCATTCGAAGAGGCGGTTATCATCAAATTCAGTTGTCGCCTTCCGCTTGTTTTTTCACCAATTTCGCCTTTTCTTCTTTCGCAAATTCCACCCACTCAATCACATCAGGTTCGGTTGCATTGCTGTAGCGAGTAAGTACGTCATCATAAGCGCTCATGGCAAGTTCGGGCCGGCCGCCGTCATCAAGTGTTTCACCGCGATAGGCCAAGGCATTGGCAATGTACCCGTGAATCTTCGGATCCGCAGACCCACCGAACTGGGACAGCAGTTGCTCATAAACCGCCAATTCCTCCGCGTGCGAATCCGTTTTGGAAAATGTAATACCTTTTTCCAGCAGGCAACGGGCCGCCCAGACGGCTTTTTCTCCGGTGGCACGTTCGCCCATCCGCTGGCGACATTGATCGTATAATGCAATGGCTTCCGGATACTTGCCCGTTTCGGTTAAAAGCACGCCATGGTTCACCATCGCTTTAGCCGCGCGAACCAATAATTCCGGTTCCGGTGCGTCAATAAAGCGCTTCCAAGCCGCCTCGTACAGCGCTATTTGCCCCGGCTGGTCTCCCAATTCCCCGGTCGCCCAGCCCTTGTTAAACATGGCAATCGCCACTGAGCCCCGCACCGATAAATCAGTAGCGTCGCCAAAGCGAGTGATAACCTCGTCACAATCGGCGATCTCTCCTTGAAAATCTCCCATTTCCCCTTTGACGTAGCCCCGGTCCACAATCGCTTCGGCAACTTGGGTACTTAGATCCGAGTTAGCACTGAGCTGTTCCACCATCTGGTTGTATAGATTGATGGCGGCGTCAACTTTTCCGGTCTCTCCTAAACAATGGGCTTTGCCACACATGGCCCAGGCCACGGAATCCAACAGATCCGGTTCCGTGGCATTACCAAATCGCCGCAACACCTCATCGTGTGTAGCAATCGCATCTGCGTATCTCTTTAAGCCTTCATACGCACTTGCCTTCGCCAGCAGGGCGGCGGCGACACGTTCACGAATTTCTATGTCGGTCGCGTCCCCAAACCGTTCAAGCAGATTATCATACATGGCAAGTTGCTCTTCCGACTTGCCCATCTCGCCTAAGACGTAGGCTTTGCCGCCCATGGCTTCAGCAACTTTTAGTTGCAAATCCGGTTCTGTAGCGGTACCCATTCGGCTCAACACTTCGTCATAACAGGCGACCGCCTCCGTAAACATTCCCAGATCGGCGTAAGCAAGGCCCCTCATAGAGGTGGCTTTGGCCAAGGTTTTCCGTTCTTCCAGATCAATCGAGTTTTCGAGCTCGCGCGAAATACTGCCAAAACAAGCGATCGCGTCCTTAAATTTTTCACTGCGGCCCAATGCAAGCCCTTTGTCGAAAAGCGAATCCGTTACAAACCCGCGCAACCGTGGCTCGGTAGAGTCTCCGAATCGGCGAAGCACTTCGTCAAAACTCGTAATACCGTCCCCATCGCGCCCGATTTCGCAGAGAGTATATCCCTTGTTGAAAAGGGTTCTGGCCAATTGGACGTGCAATTCCAAGCTCCCAGCATCCGAAATATCCGCCACAATTTCGTCGTAGATGGCAAGTTCCGCGTCAGGCTGGTCCATCAGGCCCAGCGAAATGGCTTTATTGATGCGAGCTTTTACCGCCCAGACGCGAAGTTCCGGTTCCTGACAAACCCCCATCTGTCGGATTAATTCATCATAACAAGACATCTCTTCATTTCGCCGCTCCAAGTTACCCAGGGCAATGCCAAAATTAAGCTTTGCATCGGCCACGAGTAGCCGCATTTTTACGTCAGTTTGCCCGCC
>JAKAZF010000031.1 GCA_021826605.1 Planctomycetota bacterium
CAGAAAGCGGGTTCGCCGCGGATTATAAACCGTATCAAACACCACCGTTGAAGAATTAATGGCAGTCATGTCGTCTACCGGAATGGTTTTAACATTCGGGAACATGCCCGCAGGCGTACAGTTAATGATCACACTGCAATTCGTGCCGGCAAATTCATTCAGCAGCGCTGCCGACACATGGCCGATTTTTCCGTTAAATTCGTATGCCAGTTCCTGGGCTCGCTTTAGCGTGCGATTATAGACAACCACCGTGGCCCCCAGCGACGCCAGTCCCGCCACCATGGCTCGTGCCGCTCCGCCCGCGCCCAGCACAGCCACACGTTTAAATGCCAGGTCGGTTAAATTCCAACCCGTAGCAGCACGCATCGCTTCAATGGCTCCGTACCAGTCGGAATTGGTGCCGCCAACCGTGCCATCAGATGGAAAGTAAAGCGTGTTAATAACCCCGATCCGCGCTGACGTTTCATCCAGGACGCCCCCTGCATTTTCCAGATAACGCGCCGCATGGGCCTTGTGAGGAATCGTGACGCTGGCACCGCGTAAATTAAAGTCCCGCAGTCCACGCAGGGCAGTAACTGCCGAAAAGAACGCCTCATATTCCGGTTCAATGGGCAGCGGTACATACACGCCCGGACAGCCGGCGGACTGGAAACCCGCATTATGTATCATCGGGCTGATGGAGTGCGATACCGGCCAACCTATCACACCGTACACGGGAGAATTTCGCACCTGGCTTCTGAAGCGATACGTGCGAATTAACTCTGTAATTGTCGGCTGGCCCGGAGCGGTGGTGGCACTGCCTGCGGGCACGGCAAACGTGAACGCCGCATTATATTTTGCCGCCAAAATCCGCGTAATCAGCCCCGCTTCGCCCATGGCGATAATCACCAGCGGTTTTCTAATCGTTTGCGGCAATTCCTCATACAGCCCAAACGCCTCCAGCGCATCAATCAGATTTTTCGCGTGGTAGGCGGCTTTAATGAGGCACGCAGACGGTATTTCCGCCATCGCAGTCAATCGCTGCTGCAAATCCGCCGGGCGGGATAAAAAATCATGCGTAGACAAAATTAACTTCGGCCTGCCGGAAGGATCGGTGGCGTCTTTGGCCAACAGCGGCACCGCCTGGGCAGGAAAATCCGGATTTTCCCGCCACGTGTCAAATTCAACATCGACATAATCCGGTTTCAAACGACAAGCGTGCAGAATCAAATCCAACCGATCCGTTTCATTGCCGGAGAATAATCCGCCTTCGGCCTTGGCACGAACCGTGACGATAATCGGCGTGCATCGCGCTTCGGGCCGCGTGAGAATCGCTTCGATGGTTTCGTGATTAGCTTCATCACAGCGCAGCTCAATCATATCCGCGCCCTGTTTTACAGCCTCGGCAATCTGCGGTAACACCGCGTCCGCTGACCGCACGAATATAGGCGCTACAATACTGGTCATTTCTTTGCTTTCTTTTTTGTCGCAACTTTCTTGACGCCGCCCCGACTGGCCGCCTGCTTCGTTGCGGCCGTCTCCAGCGGTTCAACGGCTACCATTTCGCCGCGTTCCAATGCCTGCAAAATCCCCAGATTGATCACATCCCAGGGCCGACCGTCCGGTGCCATTTCTTTGGGTGTTTCCATGATCTTCGGAATGTTTTTGAAAGTCGGCGTCTGACACACATAACGAAACGCCTCCAGGCCGATCATGCCGCGACCGATATGAGTGTGACGATCTACTCTGGAACCCAGCGGCTTGCGGCTGTCATTTAGGTGCATCACGCGAAGATGCTTAAGCCCGATGATACGGTCAAATTCCTCAAAGCTTTGCGCAGATCCTTCCGGCGAGGAAATGTCATAGCCTGCCGCAAAAACGTGACAGGTGTCCAGACATACTCCCATTCGCCGGGAATTTCGTACAGCCGCGAATATGTCGCGCAAATGCTCAAACCTCCATCCCAGTGATGTACCCTGACCTGCCGTGGTTTCCAGACAAACAATCGTGGATCCGTGTTCATCCCGCTCCAGCACCTCCTGCAAGGATGCTGCAATGCGGGCGATGCCCTCCGCTTCGCCGGCACCGCCGTGCGCGCCGGAATGCGTTACCAGATATTTGATTCCCAAAGCATGGCACCGCTGGAGCTCCAAGGCGAAGCTATGGATACTTTTCTGCCGCAACTCTTCATTGCCTGAAGCCAGGTTGGTCAGATAGGAATCATGGGCCACAATATGCTTAAATTTAGCCTTTTTTACCTCTTTGCTGAACTGCTCAATAACCTCAAGCCGCAGGGGCGGCGACGCCCATTGCTGCTGATTACGGGTAAATATCTGCACGGTCTGCAAACCCAGATTTTGTGCCTCCACAACCGCCTTGTATAAACCGCCGGCGACGGATAAATGCGATCCAAACATGTCTAGGTCGCCGCCCTTTCAAACACGCCCACCCATTCCATAAATTTCCGCTTGATCTGCTCAACCGCCTCTCCACGGTTGATTTTACCCGACCGCAAATCAACAATCGACTGCAAAAAACTGGAGCGCCCCACCGCAAATCCAATAAAGCCCTGTACCCGCGCGGCGGTGGTCAGCCATTGAATAACCTTCTCCTCATTTTCCCCGCGCCCCAGAATAATGCAGCCTACCTTATCCCGACCGTTGCGCCGGGCTGTCGCCGCAATGGTTTTACAGTCTTCGCTCCGGTCCAGGCCTTCAATTTTCCAGACATCCGGCTCCACCCCGCGATTTTGCAGTTCCTCAATGGCCTGCTTCATCAGACCCGGCCGCAGCTTAAGATCATACGCGTGAACATCCCCCACCACCTGCTGAAGTTGCGACTTTTCCGCGGGCACCAGCAGTTCAAACATGAAATGGCGTTTGCTTTGCGCTAAATAATCCGAAAGCGCCTTCAACCGCTGGGCCTGTACCGCATTGAGGGCCGCATCGCCCTGCGGATTGTACCGCACCAGAACTTTGGCAAACGTCGGATTAAATTTTTCAATATGCTCCTTAAACGCCGGGCCATATTCAAAATCAAAATCATGCTGCCCGCTTTTTTCCGTGGATAAACAGGTGATAAACCCGTGCGCGCGAGCTTCTTCAAGGATGGCAGTGCCAAATTCCTCATCCACCAGCAGTCCGGCCTTTTCCGCCGGCACGCCCGCCGCGATCGCCGCTTTGAAGCCGCCGTAAATCACAGCTTTGCTCTGCGCGATATCATCGATCTGATCGGGCGTCATAGGTTCGTGGTAACCAAAAACTTCAGATCCATAGGAATGCCGATGATCAAATGGCAGAATATAAAGGCGTTTGTCGTAACCACCCATCATGGCATTTCTCCTGTTAATCGCAGGGCAGGCCTGCGTGTTCCATCAGGCTTTGTCATGCCGATAGCGGCGCATCAAAGCGTTGGTGGAACTGTCATGTTTCAAACCGGAATCATCCGTGGCCGCCAATTCCGCGGCAATTTTTTTCGCCAGAACTTTTCCCAGCTCCACCCCCCACTGATCAAACGAATCAACGGAAAATATGACGCCCTGCGTAAATACCGAATGTTCATAAAGCGCCACCAGCGCCCCCAGAATTTCCGGTGTCAACTCTTTGGCCAGAATGACATTGCTGGGGCGATTGCCGTCAAAGGTCCGGTGCGGAATCAGCCATTCCACCGTCCCTTCCTGCCGGACCTGGGCCTCGGTTTTTCCAAAGGCCAGAGCCTCAGCCTGCGCAAATACATTGGCCATCAGCAGATCATGATGATTTCCCAGAGGATTCAGTGACTGCGCAAAACCGATGAAATCGCAGGGGATTAACTTGGTGCCCTGATGGATCAACTGATAAAAAGAATGCTGGCCATTGGTTCCCGGCTCACCCCAGAAAATAGGCCCGGTTTCATAATCCACCCGTTGTCCTGACAGGGTGACGCTCTTGCCGTTGGATTCCATGGTAAGCTGCTGCAGATAGGCCGGGAACCGTTTGAGATATTGATCATACGGCAAGACGGCCACGGTCTGGGCACCAAAGAAATTGTTATACCAGACCGATAAAAGCCCCATGATAACCGGCATATTGCGTTCCAACGGTGCCGTGCGGAAATGCGTATCCATAGCGCGAAACCCGGAAAGCAGCCGCGTGAAATTCTCCGGCCCCACCGCCAGCATCGTGGATAAGCCGATCGCCGAATCCATGGAATACCGGCCGCCTACCCAGTCCCAGAATCCGAACATATTGGCAGTATCAATGCCGAAGGCCGTCACTTCGGTGGCGTTTGTGGAAACGGCGACAAAATGCTTGGCGGTATGCGCCGGATCTTTGGCGGCGGCCAGCAGCCAATCCCGGGCGGTATGGGCGTTGGTCATGGTTTCAAGCGTGGTAAATGTTTTAGAGGAAATAATAAACAGCGTTTCATCCGGTGACAGATCATGTGTGGCCTCGGCAAAATCCGTCCCATCAATGTTGGACACAAAACGGAACGTCATTTCCCGCCGCGAATAATGCCGTAACGCCTCATACGCCATCACCGGGCCAAGATCCGATCCGCCAATGCCAATATTGACCACATTGCGTATGGGCTTTCCGGTAAACCCCTTCCATTCCCCGGACCGCACCCGGCTGGCAAATGCCGCCATGCGGTTGAGCACTTCATGTACCTCAGGCACAACATTATGCCCATCGGAAAGATAACTGTCGGTACGTGCCGATCGCAGGGCCACGTGCAGCACGGAACGATTCTCCGTGATATTGATTTTTTCACCGGCAAACATCGCCGCGATATGTTCCTGAACGCCCGATTGCCGCGCCAAATCCAGCAACAGCGTAAGCGTCTCATCGGTGATCCGATTTTTTGAATAATCCAAAAATAATCCCGCGGCTTCTGCGGTAAATTTTTCCGCACGCCCCGGATCCGCGGTAAACAGATCCCGAAGATGCAGCGCACTGGCGGTTTCAAAATGCTTGGACAGTGATTGAAATGCCGGTCGGCTGGTCAGAGGGACGGCCATTTTAGGATCAACGGATGGGGCGCTCGATGCGGACATGGGTTACTCCATAAAAGGTTGCATGATGAAAATTCAAGACGCTGCGGCAAGCGCGGAACTCTTCTGACCCACGACCTTCAACAAATCATTCCATGATTTAACAAAGGACTCGGCCCCTTCCTTCTGCAACTGTGCCGCCAGCTTATCAACCGTAAATCCCGCCTGCGCCGCCTGCTGGATAATCTTGTCGGCCTCCGTCACATCAGTGGTCATAGGCGATCCGATCTTGCCGTGATTGGCAAATGCCAGAAGTGTTTCTTCGGGCATGGTGTTCACCGTATCCGGTGCGGCCAGTGCGGTGATGTAAAACGTATCGGGGGCCGACGGGTCTTTGGTTCCCGTGCTGGCCCAGAGCAGTCGTTGCGGCGTGGCACCCTGTGCCAGCAGTTTTTTCCATTCTTCCCCGCCCAGCAAGTCCCGATAGGCTTTGTAAATTTTGTATCCCACCGCGACACCAAGTTTATTACGCAGCGCTTCAGGCCCTTTGCCCATGATGGCTTTGTCCCAGCGGCTTATAAACACCGACGCCACGGACGCCACGCGTGGATTGAGCTTCGCGGCAATGCGCCGCTGAATGCCGCGCGTATAGGCCTGCGCCGCGGCCAGATATTGCTGCGGTGAAAACAGCAAGGTGACATTGACTGGTATTCCGCTGAAAATCGCTTCTTCAATGGCCGGAAGGCCTTCGGTTGTACCGGGAATTTTTATAAATAAATTGGGACGCTTGGCCCGGCTGAAAAGTTCCTTAGCCGCCGCCAGTGTTCCAGCGGTGTCGTAAGCCAGCAGCGGAGAAACTTCCAGCGACACAAAGCCATCCACACCCAACGTCTTATCATAAACCGGTCGAAATAAATCGGCCGCACCCTGTAAATCTTCAATGGCTAAACTGAAGAAAATGGATTCCGGCGACGTCGTGCCCCCGTCATGCGCCGTCCGGATGGCGGTATCATAAAAATCATATTTGCTGATGGCGTGATCAAAAATGGTCGGATTGCTGGTAAGCCCTGTGACCGACAACTCCGTGATGTACTGCTTGAGCGTACCGCTGGTAAGGAGCTTTCGTGTGATGTTGTCCAACCATAAGCTTTGCCCCATGCTGTGAAGCAGGCCTGTGGGCGATGATGTTTTGTCTGTAATCATTTTTGCACCTTTACAAAGAGCCGAGTGTTTTTACGCCGAATCGGCAGTTTGAATGAAGATCGGCTGTGACGTCATTCAACCGCATGTCCTTATTCTATCACCGCACCAATTCCAGGGAAACTTTTTTATCCCACACTTTTTTATCCCACAAAAGCAATTCCGCTTACGCATCCGGGTCTACCGGCCCATCGCGCGGATCATGCCATGTGCAACCCTGATGCAACAAATCCTGCGCTTGCTTAGGCCCCCACGTTCCGGGGGCGTAAACCTCAACCGGTGCCGGGTTGCCCAGAATAGGATCAACAATCCGCCACGCCTCTTCGACCTGATCTTCACGGGCGAAAAAGTCCGCTTTCCCCCACGCTGCATCCAGCAGCAGCCGCTCGTAGGGTTCCATTTCATCATGCGGATGCCGCTGGGCGATCAGTTCCACGCTGGTGCCTACCAGGCCCTCGCCGACTTTTTTCACCCGCATGCCCATGGCCAATACCACGTCCGGGCTTAGCCGAAATCGCAGATGGTTGCTGCTCCCGATGCTGGATTCACGGAAAACGTGCTGGGGCGGCTTTTTGAAATCCACAACAATTTCCGTGCATGATACCGGCAGACACTTGCCCACACGGACGTAAAACGGCACATCCGCCCAGCGCCAGGAATCAATCCATAAGCGCACGGCCGCAAATGTTTCCACCGTTGAATCTTTCGCCACGCCATTCTCATCAAGGTAGCCCGCAAATTGCCCCCGCACCACATCGGCTGGTGTCAGCGTGCGAACCAGCGCCAGCGCCTTGGCCCGTTCATCACGCAGGGGTTCGCCTTCGCCCGATGGGGGCTCCATCGCCAGGCACGCGATCAGCTGCATGATATGATTTTGCAGAACATCACGTATCGCCCCAGTCTGCTCATAAAAACTCCCCCGGCCTTTCACGCCGAATTCCTCCGCCATCGTGATCTGCACGGACGAGACATAATTGCGGTTCCACAGCGGTTCTAAAACCGCATTGGCAAACCGTGAATACAACAGACTTTGCACCGGTTCCTTGCCCAGATAATGGTCAATACGAAAAATAGCATTTTCGGGAAAATATTTCTGCAGTGTGGCATTTAGTTCACGCGCTGAAGCCAGACTTCGCCCGAACGGCTTTTCCACCACAATGCGTGCACCTTGATTGCATTGCGATTTTGCCAGGCCTTCACCAACGGTCGCAAACATGCTCGGTGGAATGGCCAGATAGTGCATGGGATGTTTTGCCCCATCAAGCGTGCGGCGCAATTCCTGAAATGTTTCCGGTGATTGATAATCCCCATCCACATACTTAAGCAGTGAAAACAGCTTTTTAAGTGCTTCCGGATCCGCGCCACCGCCGTGCTCATCCAGACTCGCCTTAGCCCGCGCCTTGAACTGTTCCAGTTTCCAGCCCTGTTTGGCCACACCGATCACCGGGATATTCAAGCGCCCATGCCGAATCATGGACTGCAATGAGGGGAAAATTTTCTTATACGCCAGGTCTCCGGTCGCACCGAAAAACACCAACGCATCCGCTTGATCTACCACAGCCCGTCTCCTGACAAAATAACCGCCGCATGGCCAACCGAAAAAAGCCCCTCACGCCCCCTTTTCCACGTGCCCCCCGAATTCATACCGCATCGCCGATAAGAGCCGATCGGCAAATTCCGCCTCACCCCGTGACGCGAACCGCTCGTACAGCGCTGCACTTAATACCGGAACGGGCACCGATTCATCAATCGCCGCCGCAACCGTCCAACGCCCCTCCCCGGAATCAGAAACGCGCCCGGCAAATTTTTCCATTCCGGGATCCTTGGCCAAGGCAATAGCCGTTAAATCCAGCAGCCATGAACCAATAACCGAACCGCGCCGCCACACTTCCGCTACATCCGGTAAATTCAGATCATACTGGTAATATTCCGGATTGCTTAAGGGGGCGGTTTCCGCATCCATCTGTTGTTGATCTTTACCGGCGTTGGCGTGCTTGAGAATATTAAGCCCTTCCGCATACGCCGCCATAATGCCATATTCAATGCCGTTGTGCACCATTTTCACAAAATGGCCCGCCCCATGCGGACCACAGTGCAGGTATCCGTTTTCCGCAGGGCTGATCGGCTGCTTTTCCCGCCCCGGTGTTCGGGCCGCGGTCTTCACCCCCGGTGCCAGCGTGGCAAAAATCGGATCTAAGCGCTGCACAACCTCCGCCTCACCGCCGATCATCATGCAATAGCCCCGATCCAATCCCCATACACCGCCGGATGTCCCAACATCCACATAATGGATATGACGATCTTTAAGTTGCTTAGCCCGGCGAATATCGTCGTGGTAATAGGAATTTCCGCCATCAATGATGGTGTCGCCCGCCTGCAGCAATGGTACGATTTTTTCCAGCGTGGTATCCACCACGCCCGCCGGAACCATCAGCCACACCACCCGCGGCGTGGCCAGTTTCCCGACAAATTCCTCTAAAGTCTTAGCGCCAATGCCGCCTTTGGCCTGCATGGCTTCCACGCTTTTGACATTCACATCATGCACCACACAATGGTGCCCTCCCGCAATAAGCCGCTGCACCATGTTGGCCCCCATACGCCCCAATCCAATCATGCCCATTTCCATTGTTGATTCCTTTTTGCAAAATGCCTCGCTCATGCCCGGCAATGCCGTCCGCCCGGCCTGAAATTCTCGCCCACTACCCCGCCGCTGTCGGCAAAATATATTTTTCCACCGCTATGGCAAACCCGTCTTCTTCATTGGATTTGGTCACCCGCCGCGCCGCACGCTTGACCTGCACATCAGCATTGCCCATGGCGATGGATAAACCGCTATGGGCAAACATCCGCACATCATTGGGCATGTCACCGATCGTGGCGATGCGCGACGTTGATAAGTTAAATTCTTTCGCCAACCGCAGCGCCACGCCGCCTTTGTTGGCATCCGGATGCGTGACATCCAGATAATAGGGCTGGGAACGCGTGGCCGATACGTGATCACCAAATTGCTCTTGAGCATCAGTTTCCGCACGCGCTACCGCTTCGAGATCATCACTGACGCCCACAATTTTTACCACGTTATCCAGCACATCATCAAACGTGCTGACAATCTTTGGCTTGAATTTCACAGTCCAGGATTCTCTGTCCACGTGCGACCCGTGCTCGGAACGGGCAAACCAGTCGTTGCCCCGGTAAATCCAAACATCAAGGTGATGATCCGTAATGGTTTTGACCACCTGCCCGGCCACATCCGCAGGCAGTACCCGCTGATCAATAATAGATAAATCCGGTTTGACAAAAAGGCCGCCGTTAAATGCGGATATAGGTGTGGTGATATGTAGTGGCTTAATGAGCATCTCCATGCCCAGCGGCGGCCGACCGCTGGTAATGGCAAATTTAATTCCCGCATCTTTGAGTCGCGCCACCGCCGCAATGGCACGGGGCGTAAGCACTTTATCCTGCGTTACCAGGGTGCCATCAACATCGGCAATTAACAACTGAATCGTTTCCGCTTTTTCTCTGCTGCCCGCTTGCATAACCACCAACTTTCTCTGGAACCATTTCGGCCAGTCACTAATCGGTCAATGTCCTGCCTCCCCACTTCCCTAGCATCGTAGAACCTTCAACCGCGATATGCAAGTAAAGCGATTCGATAAAGCGATTCGACATACAGCGATTCGATTAATTTGGAGAACCGCCCCAGGAGCCTGTCCGAGTAATCGCCGGGTTGCGATCCCGGCGCGCCGGGATGATTTTCGGCTTTTCGAGGCACCGTCGCGTCATACCGGATGCTAGACGCAGTGGGGGAAAAATCCACCACCTCCCGGACAAGAATGATCTCAAAATCGCCCGCGTCGGTCGTGCCAATGTGATTTCCACTCGCTGGCGCCTTTCAACCGTCGAAACCAGCGGAAAAAACCTTAATAATTTTTCCGCTTATCCCTTGCGTTTTTTTTCACAAAAAAAACACACAGAAAATACGTTGGCAACATTACTTTTGGACAGTTACAATACAGTTAGGCAGTATTGGTTGAGCATTTAATTTAAAAGGCTTCCTAACTGCCAGAAGGAGCATACGGTGTCAATACCCATTCATCCGCAGACTCATGTATCAGTAGCACGCACTTCATTGCATAATCTTGAAATTAATGGAGTCCGGGTTTTTTATCGGGCAGCAGGCCCAATAGGGGCTCCGGTTATCTTGCTTTTGCATGGATTCCCCACATCCTCCCACATGTTTCGCGAGTTAATCCCCCGCTTGGCTAATCGCTACCGGGTGATCGCTGCGGATCTGCCGGGATTCGGTTTTACCACGGTATCAGAAGGGATCAACTATCGCTATTCCTTCGACTCTATTGCTTCCACGATGCAAGAGTTTGTGGACTCTCTTGGCCTTAAACGCTATGCGCTTTATGTTTTTGATTACGGTGCGCCTGTTGGTTTTCGACTTGCCCTTGCCCATCCGGAACGAATAACCGCAATCATCTCCCAGAACGGCAATGCTTATGAAGAGGGCCTGAGTGATGCTTGGGACCCGATCCGGCGCTATTGGACAGAACCCACTAAAGAGCATCGGGATGGGCTCCGTGCGTTCTTGACTCTTGAGGCTACACGTTGGCAATACACGCACGGCGTTTCTGACCCGGAGATGATCGCTCCCGAAGCCTATGTTCTCGATGCGGCCTTGCTGGAGCGCCCGGGTGCGAAGGAAATCCAACTCGATCTGTTTCTTGATTATTCTTCCAATGTTGCGCTCTACCCAAAATTTCAGAAGTATTTCCGAGATTGCAAGCCTCCCATGCTAGCAATCTGGGGGAAGCATGACCCATTTTTCCTTCCGGTTGGTGCCGAGTCGTATCGCCGGGACAATTCAAATGTCATTGTCGAACTTCTCGATACAGGGCATTTCGCGCTAGAAACACATGTGGATGAAATTGCCGGGTCTGTCGATCGGTTGCTGGAGAAATTTGGGGGAAGATGAGTACCCGCATGAAGCAAACATCCACCGGAGCACACGAAAAGGTGGCATTCATCGCTGTTGGCACGGGCGGGTTAAGCAGGTGTCGTTTGGTTTATGGTTCGAACGGCGCAGGTTGCACGAGGCGGCGTCATTTACCATGTTCTCAATCGCGGCAACGGTCGCATGGCTGTTTTTCGCAAGCCGCAGGTGATGTCATGACAACGACAGATGTTGCCCTTTCGTGTAGTCCTTTTGCGCAACGCATAACCGGATTTTTCGCCAGGAGCCTGCCCGAGTAATCGCCGGGTTGCGATCCCGGCGCGCCGGGATGATTTTTGGCTTCTCGAGGCATCGTCGCGTCATAGACCACCGTGGTGATAACCCGGTGGTTGGTTGGCGACACTGGATCAACCACCGGATTAACCATCCGGTGCTCTACAAGAAACGGCGACGATGGCGTACCTGGCACGGATGGTACTCCGAAGAGCCGCCCCGCGGGTGGGCCTGAAATGCCCCGCCTGCTTTGTTGTCGGATCTCGCAGACTCATTATTAAGAGTCGGCTCGATCCTCCGCCGC
>JAKAZF010000032.1 GCA_021826605.1 Planctomycetota bacterium
CAAGATGAATTCCTTAAAGCACACAACATAATCAATCATATCTAGGCTATAACGCTATATTCCTTTCTTCTTTTCCAAGGTAATATTCAAGCCCAGGCCGCGGATTTCGTTGCACAACACGTCAAACGAAACCGGCGTACCGGCATCAAGGGTGTTGGTGCCTTTGACCATGCTTTCATAAATCTTGGTGCGGCCTTCCACATCATCAGATTTAACCGTCAAAAGTTCCTGCAGTACATACGCGGCACCGTAGGCTTCCAAGGCCCAAACTTCCATCTCACCGAAACGCTGACCGCCGGTGCGGGCTTTTCCGCCCAATGGCTGCTGGGTGATAAGGCTGTATGGACCGGTGGACCGGGCATGTATTTTCTCATCAACCAGGTGGTGAAGTTTAAGCATGTACATGTAACCCACGGTCACCTTTTGCTCAAACGGTTCGCCGGTGCGGCCATCGTACAGGTTAATTTTCAAAAGAGCCGGCATTTCCACCGAAATTTCTGTAGGAGGCGGCGGAAGCTTCTTTTCAGCCAATTCAACGCGGCGATTGCGCACGTGGGCATTGGCCTCTTCGACAGCCTTGAGAATTTCCGATTCAGTGGCACCGTCAAATACGGGCGTAACAGCCTGGAAGCCCAGTACGGCCGCAGCCCAGCCCAGGTGCGTTTCCAGAATCTGTCCGATGTTCATACGCGATGGCACGCCCAGCGGATTTAACACAATATCCACAGGGGTTCCATCTTCCAGGAACGGCATATCGGCTTCGGGAACGATACGGGCAATGACGCCCTTGTTGCCGTGGCGGCCCGCCATCTTATCGCCCACCGACAACTGCCGCTTCGTGGCCAGATACACTTTAACCATTTCAAGAACACCCGACGGCAACTCATCGCCGCGCTTCATGTGCTCCATTTTCCGCGTCTTTTCTTCCCGCATGGATTGCAGCGTGGCTTTGTAGCGATGATAAATCTGTTCCCCGCGCTTACGGGCGTCTTCCGCGCCTTTAATCCAGGTTACGGCAAAGCTTTCAACCTGCTCCAGGATGACTTCATCCTGATCCGACTTACCAACTTTTTGCCGGGTGGAAGGATCGACCATTGTCTGACCGGTGGCTTCATTGATTTCATCAGCCATTTTCCGAAACAGTTCGGCGATGCGGACATCCATCTGCTTGCCGTACTCTTTCATTTCCTTCTGGAGAACTTTCTTCTGGTCGTCGCTCATGTGCATGCGGCGACTGAACCGCTGCGCACCGATTACCACGCCTTCAGTTCCGGCGGGAACTTCCAGAGAATCGTTCTTCACGTCTTCGCCGGCGCGGCCGAAAATAGCATGAAGAAGTTTTTCTTCCGGTGAAAGCTCCGTCTTGCTCTTGGGCGAAACCTTACCCACAAGAATATCACCGGGGGTGACATGCGTACCAGTGCTGACGATTCCGCTTTCGTCCAGATTTTTCAACGCCTTTTCACTGACGTTCGGGATATCACGGGTGAATTCTTCACGTCCGAGTTTGGTTTCGCGCACTTCCACATCAAATTCTTCAATGTGGATAGAGGTAAATACGTCACCCTTGATCAGGCGTTCGGAAACGACAATGGCGTCTTCGTAGTTGTAGCCGTCAAGCGTCATAAAGGCCACGAGAACATTGCGTCCCAGCGCCAGTTCGCCGTTGCGGCAGGCCGGGCCGTCGGCAATGATCTGGCCCTTCTTGACCTTTTGCCCCACGGCCACCAGCGGTTTCTGCGTCATGCAGGTTTTGTCATTTAACCCGGCGTTTTTCCGCAGGACATATTCATCAGAATTGTCAATGACAATGCGGCAGGCATCCACAAATGTAATCACACCGGATCGATCAGCCTTGATCACCATGCCGCTATTATAAGGAATAACCTTTTCCAGCCCGGTTCCCACCACCGGAGGATCGGTAATCAGCAGAGGCACCGCCTGACGTTGCATGTTGGATCCCATCAGGGCACGGTTGGCATCATCATGCTCAAGGAACGGAATTAACGCCGCCGAGATCGCCACCGTCTGCTTGGGGGAAATATCAACATAGTTAATTTCCGATCCGCGAACCTGCTGCAAATCGCCGTTGACGCGGGCCAGGAGGAGGTCTTGCCGAACTTTTCCGGAATCCGGCGAAGCCACTTCCGGCGGAGCCAGAACCGCTTTCATTTCTTCATCGGCCCGGAGATATTTGTGCACCCCGTTGACTTTGCCGCCCTCGACCACGCGATACGGCGTAATCAGGAAGCCGTAGTCATCGACACCGGCATAAATGGACAAGGAGGCAATCAGACCGATGTTCGTGCCTTCCGGCGTTTCAATCGGGCAGATGCGACCATAATGCGAAATATGCACATCGCGAACCTCAAAGCCCGCACGCTTGCGGTTTAACCCGCCAGGCCCGAGGGCCGAAAGACGGCGTTCATGCGTAAGCTGCGAAAGCGGATTGGTCTGATCGACCACCTGCGATAGTTCACTGCGCCCAAAGAAGTATTCAATGGAACTGCTGATGCTCTTGGAGTTCACAAGTTCCACAATTTTAGCGACTTCTTCCGGGGCCTTCATGCTTAAACGTTCCTGCACCGTGCGACGCAGCTTCAGGAAGCCCTTGCGCAGTTCTTCCTGCGCCAATTCATCAATAGTACGCAGGCGACGATTACCCAGATGGTCAATATCATCAACGTAACCGCGTCCGCCACGCAGTTCCAGAATGTATTTAATGCTGCCGAGAATATCTTCCGGCCGCAGGGTCATGACATCTTCGGGAACGTTCTGCTCAAACTTACGATTAATACGGAAGCGACCCACCCGTCCCAGACGGTAACGCGCCACATCGAAGAATTTTTCCGCGAACAGCGTTTTGGCCTTGTCATCGTTGGGCGGATTGCCGGGCCGCAGGCGGCTGTAAATTTTACGCAATGCCTCTTTGTGGCTGTGGGAATCATCTTCCTGCAGCGTATTAAGGATCAACGGATCCGCAAGCTTCTCAATAACTTCGATTTTTTTCAGGCTGCTGGCCTGAATTTTAGCCACTCGATCACCAATTTGCGCACCCGACTTCACGAGTTCTTCGCCGGTCTCGGTGTCTACAATGGAACCTACCGCGTAATAATCCGCCTTCAACTGCCCGACCGGGACTGTGCGGGTTTCGTAAAAGGCCCGGATCAACGCCTCATCGGTGCCATATTTCTCGTCCATGGCCCGCAGGAAGCTGGTAGCCGGAATTTTCCCCGACTGGTCAATACGGACCACCAGAACGTCCTTTTTGGTGACGTTAATTTCAATCCAGCTTCCGCGTTCCGGAATAACCCGGCAGGAATGCAGGGGGCGGTCGCCTTCCTGCGATTGAATCAGGAAGTCAACGCTCGGTGAGCGGTCGAGTTGATGTCGCCGTGCTCGCTCCGCTCCGTTGATAATAAATTCGCCGCCGCCGGTCATAATGGGTACATCACCGAGATAAATCGATTCCTCGACCATGTCCGGTTTGTCTTTGCGGCTCAAACGCACCTTAATGCGAAGGGGCATCCCGAATGTTAAGCGCAGGGCGCGGCATTCATCCCGCGAATACCGGGCCTTGCCCAGTTCATAGCTGATGTATTCCAATTTCATGGAACCGTCATAGGACTCGATGGGAAATACTTCCCGCAGCAAGGCTTCTATGCCGTCATTTTTTCGCTTTTCCGGTTCTGTGTCCGCTTGCAGAAACCGCTTATAAGCCGCGGTCTGAACCTCAATGAGGTTCGGGATGGGCAAGGCATCGCCACGTTTTGAATAATCACGCACTTGCGTTACACGTACACGCATGGTTTAACCTCCGACATTCAAGGAACCGAAGAACAGTTTCTTTCAGTCCACTGCAACCAAAAAGTATGAATTAACTATGAAGGGGGGGAAAGAAGAACAAACACAAACAACAATGGTAGCCCGGCTATTCATAGTCCTGCATTGTATACACCCTTAAGACTTAACGCAAGTGTAACACATCCGCTTGACAATTTTTTCCGACATGGGTATCTTATTCGCTCCCTTACGGGAGGCCGCACCACGGGCCTGACAGAGTGGAAGCTCGGAATAAACTCCGGAGCGGACAAAAAAATAGAATCAGGGCTTGAAAACTTCCTGATTTTTAGTTTTTCCGGCTAAACTGCCAAAAAACAGCCAATAAAACCAATTGGCACCATGTCCTCTCTGCCAGTTAAAGTAATTATTTCCCAGCTGAATTTTTCATGGCCTAAGCGCAACGGCATTAATCACTTTGTGCCGCCGCAGCTTACTTGAGGAGTCTATGCCGTTATGGCGATTAAAGCATTAAAACTACGCGGAAAACGTTATCGTCAATCCGTAGAGCATCTGCCAAAAGATCCGGTGACCGTGGAACAGGCCATACCCGTGCTCAAAAAATTCAAAGCGGCAAAATTTGACGAAAGCGTAAATATTGTCCTTCATTTGGGCATCGACGCCACACAAGCGGACCAAAACGTCCGCGGTTCGGTCAGTTTGCCCAAGGGCATTGGCAAGACGCGCCGCGTTATTGCCTTCGTTCAGGGCAATGATATTGAAAAGGCTAAGGCCGCCGGTGCGGTTGAAGCCGGTGCTGACGATCTGATCAAAAAGGTCAATGATGGCTGGATGGACTTTGACGTTGCCGTAGCCACACCGGAAATGATGCCTAAGATCACCCGCCTGGGCAAGGTCCTTGGCCCCCAGGGCAAAATGCCCAGCCCCAAAGCCGGCACGGTCGCGACGGATGTTACCAGTGCCGTTAAGGAATATGCCGCTGGCAAGGTGGAATTCCGAAATGATAAAGGCGGTAATATTCACGCGGTCGTGGGCAAACTTAGTTTTGCGGAAGCGGATCTCGCCGCCAACATTCACGCATTTATCAATACGATTCGTCGGTTGAAGCCTGTGACATCCAAAGGCCAGTACGTTAAAAAAGTAACGGTACATAGTTCCATGAGTCCGGGCGTTCAGATTGACACCAGTCATCTGGACATTATTGAAACAGCCTGAACTTTGCTAAACAACACTTAAAGAGGTTTACATTATGAGTAAGCGTATTAAAAACCTGATTGCTGCCGAACTAGAGAAGCGCCTGACCGGTGCCGACAGCGTCGTCATTGTGGATTATTCCGGCATCAGCGCCAATGATACCAACAAACTGCGCAACGGTTTGAAGAAAAAGAACGTGCGCATGACCGTCATCGCCAATGCCCAGGGGCGTCGCGCGATGGAAAAGGTCGGCCTCAAGGCCGGTGGCGATATCCTCTTGGGAACCAATGCCCTGGTCTATGGCGGCGAATCCGTGGTCGATTCCGTAAAGGAATTGCTGGTGCAAGCCAAAGAAATTGCCAAGCTCAAAATTAAGGGATCGGTCGTTGAAGGCCAGTTACTGGACAAACCAGCCACTGAAGCTCTGGCAAAACTGCCGGGCCGCCGAGAATTGCAAGCCCAGATTTCAACCCTGGCCATTTCCCCTGGCCGCAAACTGGCTGGACAAATTGTTGGGCCAGGCCGCAACGTGGCGGGCCTGGTAAAAGCCGTTATTGAAAAGAAGGAAAAGGAAGCCCCGGTCGCAGCGTAAGCGGACCGGTGCAATGAGCTTAATTTAATTTGTTTTTTATGTCTTTTGTCATTCATTCAGCCTGCCTGGAGCAGTTAAAACGGGGCGCGTCGCCCTGGCTGGTGGAGACAAGCGAACTTGTGGAGTTTTACTATGGCAGAATTTGCTGCTGAAATCATGGAACTGGGCGATAAGATTGTTGCCCTCTCACTGCTGCAGGCTAAACAGCTCAGCGATTATCTCAAGGAAAAGCACGGCATCGAAGCCGCCGCCGGTGGTGGCATGATGATGGCCGCTCCCGCAGCCGGCGGTGGTGCAGCTGCTGCTGTTGAAGAGCAGACCTCGTTTGACGTGGTGCTCAAAGCCCCCGGCGAGAAAACCATTCAGATTATCAAAATTGTCCGCGCAGCTACCAACCTGGGCCTCAAAGAAGCCAAGGATCTGGTCACCGCCGCCCCGAAGGTGGTCAAGGCTGGTGTTGATAAGGCTGAAGCCGAGAAGCTCAAGAAAGAGCTTGAAGCCGAAGGCGCAACCGTCGAACTCAAATAAGTTTGACGAGCCATTAGCGAGGTTTGCTTTCCTTAGCAAATCCTCAGAAACAATAACAGGCCGGCGATTCCCAGCGAATCGCCGGCCTTTTTTATTCAATCCGGGCAAATGTGCAGTTCGCCGTTGGTTTTTCCGCAGAGAAATCGGCAAAATGATGGTGCGATGACGGGATCCGTGTCATCCGATACATCATCTGTAAGCGGAACACTAAAAGATTCAATCTGGGCGTAGTGGCCCAGGGTATCCAACACTGCCAAGGGGGTTTGTTCCGATGAATCACTGTAAATCGCGACTTTCCATGCGGTAAAAACGCAGCCCGGCGACACCGGAATCGCGGGGGACGGCGTGGCAATAAGTGTGCTGTGGTCCGGCAAAATAGCAACAAATGTCGCGTCTTCAGGTGGTTGATCGCACGGGCTGCTGCACCGCCAGATATAACCTTCCACAATCCACTGCCGCGTCAGCATGGGAACCGAAGATACATAATGGCTATCGCGCAGCATGAAACTCATATTTCCGCAGCAATTAAATCCTGGTAAGTCTCGCGCCGCCGGATAATCCGCCAGGCGCTTCCATCCACCAGCACTTCCGCCGCCCGCGGCCGGGCATTGTATTGACTGCTCATGGCAAAGCCATACGCGCCGGCTGAAAACACCGCCAGCAGATCCCCGCGTTTGGTTCGCGGCAGATACCGGTCCTTCGCGAAATAATCGCCACTTTCACATACCGGCCCGACAATATCCACTTTTTGATCATCGGCAGTTCGCAACGTACTTTGTCGATTTTCCGGCGGGCATGAACCGCTGACATCCAGCGGCCAGATAAAGTGATAACTTTCATACAGCGTGGGACGAATCAGATCATTCATGGCCGCATCTACAATCGTAAATGTTTTAGTACCCCCCTGCTTGCTGTATTGCACGCGCGTTACTAAAATGCCGGCGTTGCAGGAAATGGACCGTCCCGGCTCCAGAATAATCCGGAGGTTGCGACCCTTAAGCAATGGAATAATTGCCGCGGCATAATCCGCCGCGGACGGGGCTTCATTGCCTTCATAAAACGCGGCAAAACCCCCGCCGATATCCAGCGTGTCAATGATAATATTTTTCGCCGCCAGACGGTCGATAAGGTTCAGCGCCTTGGTAATGGCATCCACATACGGCTGCGTGGATTTAATCGGTGAACCAATATGCAGATGCAGGGCGCTTAACCGGGCATTTTTAGCCTCCGCCGCCTGAATATAAAAAGCCTGGGCCCGATCTATATCAACGCCGAATTTCGTCTCTTTTTTCCCGGTCAGCGTTTTCTGATGCGTACCGGCGCTGCTGACATCCGGATTCACCCGCAAAGCGCCGTGCGCGATGAGCTTTTTAGCCCCGGCCAAACGATCCAGATTCCAGAATTCCTCTTCGCTTTCAATATTGAACCAGCCGATACGCTCATCCAGCGCTTCGTTGATTTCCTGATCGGTTTTGCCCACACCTGCAAACACAATCATCCGTGCGTCCGCACCGGCTTTTATCGCGCGAAAGAGTTCCCCGCCCGACACCACGTCAAAGCCGCTGCCGCGTGCCCGCAAAGTTTGAAGAATCGCCAGATTCCCGCAGGATTTAATCGAATAGCAAATCAATGGTTTAAGCGGAGCAAACGCCGCCGCGATGCGATCATAATGTGACAACAGCGTGGCCTGGCTGTAAATGTACGTCGGCGTGCCGGTTTTTTCCACGATGTCCCGCACGGGCACGCGCTCACAATGCAACTGATTATCAATATATTCAAAATGGTCCATGTGTTTCCGATACTTAACGCCCGTCCCCGTTTCCACGGGAAGCTTACATAAACCGCTGAAGAAACGCGAACGCCTCATCCGCCGCTTCACGGGCGGTGGTCTCATACGGGTAGAGTTCCACCGTAGCCCACGCTTTATAATCCACCTGTTTGAACGCCGCGAAAATGGAAGGCCAATCCATGGCCCCGCGCCCGGGGATCAAATGCTGATGCACGCGACTGGAGGCAATGTCCTCCAGATGCACGTGCGACACCCATGGGTGGCATTTCATAAATGATTCAGCCGGATCTTCACCGACACAGAAAAGATGCCCCAGATCGCAATTCATACGCAAATTCGGGTGACTCACCCGCTGCAGAAATTCCACGCACTGATCCGTGGTTTCAATCAAAAGCCGCGGCTCAGGTTCCACCAGCAGCGTGATATTAAACTGCTGCGCCAGCGGAAGTACCCGCATTAACCCGGCTTGATACAGCGACAGCGCCTCTTCGCGGCTCATCGCTTCCAGCGGCCCGCCCGGTTCCAGAGAAATGGTTTTCGCACCCAAGGCCGCCGCCATGCGAATACAGTTGTCCGTATGACGAATGCGCTGTTCCCGCAAGGTCGGATCTTTTTCAATCCAGGAGGGGTGCAGCGTGTCGCCGACGGCAAAAAAGGTAAACGCGTTAATGTTGGAGATGCGAAGCTTCAGCGCATCGAGTTGCCGCCGCAATTCCGCAAGGCGCACATCGGGCATGTGCGGAGGATAGGCATGTGGAACATCCGCCATGATTTCCACACCGCCATACCCGGCGGCGGCGATGGAATCAACGGCTTCCTCCAGCGATGTCTTTTTGAAAGCATTGGTGGAAAAAGCAAGCTTCATTTTATTCCGCGATTTCAACGCCCATCGAACGAGCGGACCCAGCCAGAATTTTTTCCGCGGATTCCACACTGGAGGCGTTCAAATCGGGCAATTTCTCCAGGGCCAGTTTGCGCAACTGCGCTTTGGAAAGCTTGCCGATCTTAGTTTTGTTCGGCTCACCGCTGCCTTTTTCAAGCCCCAGAATATCTTTGATCATAACCGATGCCGGCGGTGTTTTGATCATAAAATCAAAGGACCGATCCGTGTAAACGGTAACTTCCACGCCTACGACTTTGCCTTTTAACGCGGCGGTCGCGGCATTAAAGCGCTGGATGAACTGGCCCGGGTTTACGCCATTGGCACCCAATACCGGCCCAATCGGTGGCGCGGGCGTCGCGGTTCCACCCGGGGCCTGCATCTTAAACCTTTTGGCTATTTCCTTAACCTTGGCCATAACTTAAACCTCAAAAATCCTGTACGTATACAAAAACCTGATTCACTGAAAAGCCCGCATCGGTCACGTCCGATGCATACTCAACTCTCAGTATTGGACCGGGGAACCACCGTTACATTTCTGCGGCCATCATCCGTTGTCCATCGTTGCGCCAGCGACGGCCGCCCTGCGTCCGTATCAGTGCGGCGGCCCAACCGGCGTACCGCAATAATTAAAAGCGATACGAGGCCCAGCACCAGCACCGCTGCAATCGCTACCACTGTCAGCAGCAGCCCTACCATCACCAGCGGCACAAGCACCAGAATACATGCGATCACCCATAACCACTTGCCCAGCGCGGTTTTCGGCACCAGACGACGCGGGGAGGAGGCGGTAATGTTGGGATCAGCAAGTAAATTCATCGCGGCACGTATCTTTATCTTTCTCCCGGTGCGAAAACGACTGTAAAAACATTTTCCATTCCGGGCAGGTTCTGCAACATTTCTATTATAGCCTTGAAACGCTGCCGGACATTGCCGCCGGAACTTGCCATTCTACTGAATCTATTGGACTTTTTCCAATTGCCAGTATTCCAGCTCCAGGGGCGTAGCACGACCAAAGATGGTTACGATGACGCGTACCATACCTTTGTCCGGGAAAATTTCATCCACCGTGCCCTCGAAATTTTCAAACGGCCCTTCCCGCACTTTCACGGGATCACCCTTGAGGAATTCAACCTTCACCGCCGGACCCGCTTCCGGCTTCTCGGCGTCGGCAATGAGCTTTTCGACTTCCTTGGCGGCCATGCGTTCCGGCTTATTTTTATGACCGATAAAATCGCCCGCCCCCGCAGTTTCCTTAAATACGTACCAAGCCCGCTCCGGGATGGTACCATCGGAATTTAATTCCATTTCAACAAAGACATACCCGGGATATGTTTTATTTTCCGCAACTTTTTGCTGCCCGGCTTTGACTTTTTTGACCCGTTCGCGCGGCACCAGCAGACGACCAATGATGTCGGTGAGGTTTTCCGCCTTTATTTTGCGATCCAGCGTGTCGCGAACCTGGTCTTCCTTGTTGGAAGCGACCTTCAGTACACACCAGTGTTTCATAGAAGATTCGGTCACTTGACGCTCCGTAATTTGTTCAGTGCTCATTTCGCCAAAAATTGCCTGCGGAATTAAACCGCCGACACTTCAATCATCAATGCAGACCATTCCGCATTATCGGATGACATGAATCGCGCGGAACAACCACACGAAAAACGTATCCACGAGAAACAACATCAACGCCATTCCCAAGGTAGACAGAACCACCAGACGCGTGGCTCTAATCACAGCCTGCCGTGTGGGCCACACCACCTTACGCATTTCACTTTCCGTCAGGATCATAAAATCCGCAAGGTTTGGACGGTTCACCACATAAAAACAAAGCAAAGCGCCCAAGGATCCAACCAGCACCACCATGATCATCTTGGAATAGGCCGGAGCCAGAGGCATAAATGTGTTCTTAATCCACAGAATACCCAAAGCCACCAGCAGCCCCAGACCAATAACCGTGCCCAGGCGTACCCACTTGCCCTGCCCTTTTTTATAGATATTAAAGAAAGACAAATCCTACTCCAGACTTCACTGCAACGGCCGGGCAACGCACCCCTGTTTATACCGTCTTTTCCGCTCTGCCAAGCCGTGCGGGGAATCTCCCAAACGTTTCCGTCGCGCTTTTCAGGAAAATCGCAACGTCACTAACAACACGGCAGGCAGGAGTTGAACCTGCAACCCCCGGTTTTGGAGACCGGTGCTCTGCCAATTGAGCTACTGCCGTAAATGCCTGATAACCGCCCGGCTCGGCTCCGAACAATTATTTACCTTTCTTGATCTTATGATCCGTATGCTTACGCAACCGTGGAGAGAATTTGAAGAATGTTTTCTTCACATCCATCTCCTTGGGGTTAATGCTGATACGGTAGTTGAGATCTTTGGTCTCAGTACACTGCAACCATGCCCATTCACGCGCCATTTTCGCGACTCCAATTCAAGCGACAAATTTCAACTCCAGGACTCCGCCACACGGGCCGCCTGAAGCTCCGGCCGGCTATCTTAAAACCACCCGGATCAGTGCCTGTATTATAGAAACTTTTCACAGGCCTGAAAACTACCCTGTAATCTTGACTATTGACAGAGCCACGCGGGCAGGAAATTACCCGCCCGCGTGGCCCATGGTTTTCATCAAGATTCATCTTAACGAATCAGTTAGGCGAGGATCTTGGTGACAACGCCCGCACCAACCGTCCGGCCACCTTCGCGAATAGCAAAGCGCACGCCCTGCTCCATCGCGATTGGGCATTCGCCCAAATCTACAGTGATCTTCACGTTATCACCGGGCATGACCATCTCTGTGCCTGCTGGGAGATCCAGCGAGCCA
>JAKAZF010000033.1 GCA_021826605.1 Planctomycetota bacterium
GGCTAGCAGAAATAAATACCGACCATCAAGACGACAATTTTCGGGTCTTTTTCACGCGGTGTAATCATCAGCGCGGCGGCACCCAGTAGGACCGCCAGCAGGATCAGCACCAATGAGAGTTTGGAATGAAGAAATGTTTTCACCACGCGCTCAATGAGGGTGAGTTCACCGGCATGAGCGTCCGATGCGGTACTCATTGGCTGATCCCCCCGGTGGCGGTGGATTTACTTGTCGTTGGAGATGTGAAATGTGCAACGTGCGAGTCAACAGGCCCGATGACCACCCGCTGCCCGGCAACCACGCCGGAAAGAATTTCGCGCATAAGCCCCAAATGCCGACCGGGTTGTACGGTTTGACGTATCGGGCGGCCATGATGCAGTACCGTCACCAGATCCAATTGTCCGACATGTTCAATTGCCGCCTCCGGCACCACCAGCACGCTGTGCGTGCCGGTCGGAATAATCAGATTGCCGTACATGCCCGGCCAGACCTCCGGCGGAAATTCAGCGGAGGCTTTGACGATAAAACTTCGGCTCCGCGCGTTGACACGCGGGACAATCTGCCGGATGAGCGCCGCCACGGTGGCGTGCAACCCTTCCAATTGCACAGACATTTTCTGCCCGAGATGAAGGGACGACGCCAGGGATTCCCGCACCACGGCCGCCAACTGAAGATGCCGTGGATCGTAAAGTCTGGCCAGCGTCTGACCGGGCATGACGGTATCCCCGACGCTGACATATTTTTGCATCACAATGCCATTGATGGTGGAGCGGATGGTGGCATAACCCAGAACGGTTTGTGCCGTCTGTTGGCGCGCCAGTGCCCGGGCGAGATTGGCTTGATCCGACGCCACAGCGGTATTGGCAACATCCATTGTGGCGATCGTGACATCACCAGTGGCAAGCAGTTTTTTATCCCGTTGCTGATCGATGATCGCCTGGTGCAACTGCGCTCTGGCCAGCAACACCGCCGCCGCGGTCTGCGCAAGTTGCGCCTTAAGCTCGGCGGAATCAAGCCGCAAAATCACCTGCCCCTGATGTACCGCGGCCCCGGCAATTAATCGGCTCAAGACAATCCGCCCGGTGATGCGTGGAGTTACAACAACCGGTTCAATGGCACTGATGGTGCCCACCGCGCGGATGGTTTGGGCAATAAGTTGTTCATGCGCAATGGCTGTGACACCATGAAAAGGTGGTGTGGCCGCAATGGGCACGGAACCGGGGGAGATCTTTGCCTTAAGTGCGCCGGTACTCCATAACATCAGCGCAACAACCAGCAGCACCGCTAGAAATACCACTGCGATCCGCCCGAAAATACGAAGCAGATTTCCGAAATTCACGCGGCGTTGCGCCATGATTCATGTCCTCTGATACCACTTGAATCTCCACCCCCGCCCGAAAATTTGCCACGCCCTTAACCTTGGCGTGGTCATTTCAGACCGCATTTGCCCAAAATTTTTTCCGCCGGGCAAAAACCGGTAAAGGCGGATTGTATCAGGTTCAGTCCAATGAAAGCCGTAAGAATAAGCCACCATGGACTGACCCAATAGGCCAACGCGGCACTGATGAGCACCATTGTACCTGCCAGGACACGTACTGCGCGTTCAAGAGTCATGGAACACCTCAATAAAGTTCTATCGCTGCCATGGTGCCGAATACACACGGCAACCGACCGCATCAGCAGCGAGCGGTTAAGTAACGTTGGCGAAGCATCAGGCCTACACACCCAACCAAAACATTGTATGCCGGCGGTCGGCCAATCGCGGATACCGCCGCATCCATCACCAACTACATTCTTATATTCCGATTTAGCGATATTGTCAAGTGGAAATAAAAAAAAGGAGAGGCGCGGCAATAAATCCGAACCAGGGTTCCGAGACACCCTACCCCGCTGCACAGTCTGAAATCTGAAATTTGAAATCTCAAATCCCCCCGCCAACCCCTTCGATTTGGGAAAGTGCCGCGCAAAAAAAGTCCCGCAGGGTTTGAGCCTGCGGGACGGGGTTGATAGCCGCATGATGAAGGTGTGAGCCTTGGCAAGAAGGACATCGGGACTTTGGCGCTATGGCTCAGCGAATGGCCGCGGTGGGTGCCGCGGTACCCTTCTGGCTTCATGCAGTCAAATTGTCTGATCACTGGCCGGGCGGTGGGCCATGATGATGCGGATGACCTTTCTGTAGGGTGATCGTCCCGGCATCCACGGTGGCACCGGAGGTTACTTCCACCGGCTTGTGCACCCATCCGCGGCCTACGCCCCTGGCGAACACCATCACACGATACTTGCCCACCGGGGCATTATTGATGGTAAATGTGCCATTATCCGCGGTTTTGGTAATGCCTACCACCATGTGATGCTTGATCCAGACGGTCTGGCCTGGTTGCACCTGGTTGGGTTTCATCCCACGATGATGTGGTGGACCATTGGGAATCCGCATGACCCGCACGATCGCGCCACCTACGGGATTACCGCTGGAATCAACGGCCTTGCCCGTTAATGTTCCAGTCTGATCGGTGGCACCGGCGGCCTGCGCCTGTACCAGTTGCGGTACCGCCAGAGCAATCGCTCCACCTAGTACCACCGCCAATAGGGCTGCTACAAACTTACGCATGAATAACTCCTTGAGATTGTGTACCGCTTGATCCCGGCAATCGGAACAACCGATTAACCTCCGGAAAAAAGCCTCCAACCTTCCCTGCCAGACGCACCAAAATTTTTTGCAACTTGCACACTTCCGGCTGTCGCCGTTCAAATATCCGTTTAATGTTTCGGCTTGGAATGCGGGCGATTTTTTTGCAGAGTAAATGTACCGACATCCTTGGTCGCATTGGCGCGCACGACAATCGGCTTATTGAGCCAGCTATGGCCAACACCCGCCGCAAAAATCGAAATCCGATATTTTCCCACCGGCGCATTTGTAATTGTAAATGTGCCATCGGCGATGGTTGACGTAATACCCACCAATGAATGATTCTTAACCCAGACCGTTTTGGCTTGAAACACCTCTTTCATATTCGCATGTTGCGGATGTTTGGGAATCCGCATGATCCGCACGATCGCGCCACCCACGGGATTACCGCTGGAATCAACAGCCTTGCCCGTTACAGTGCCAGTCTGATCGGTGGCACCGGCGGCCTGTGCCTGTACCAATTGCGGAACCGCCAGAGCAATCGCTCCACCCAGTACCACCGCCAATAGGACTGCTACAAACTTACGCATGAATTACTCCTTGACATTGTGTACCGCCTGATCCCGCAACCGGAACAACCGATCCGTCCGGAAAATTGCCTGCCGCTGGAAGGCCCCAACGCACTGGGAGGCTCAAAGTTACAAACCATGGAAAATTACTTTTGGACGTTATCTGGACACATCTCCCGCGGTTTTGTACGATACACGCAAGTCCATCGGGCGATTAGCTCAGTTGGTTAGAGCGCATGCATGACACGCATGAGGTCAGAGGTTCGACTCCTCTATCGCCCATTATGGAAACTCACGAGCTTGCGGTGGGGTGTCGCTGAAAGAATACAAAGTCTGGATCAGCAGCACAGAGGTATCTTTCACACGAGTTGCATACCGAGGTTGAACATGCCAGAACCTGAAAATTATCAGCAGGCTGAGTCGGCCCTGTTTCACGGGTTTGACCTTGATGAAGCTGGAGAGTACGCGGAAGCGATCAATGTATTTGATAAATTGATCCGCCGGTTCTCAGAGAATCCCGATGTTAATATGCAATCGCTGGTTGCCAAGGCAATGCTCAACAAAGGCATTGATTTGGGGCATGCGGGCAGGAGGCAGGAGGAAATTGCGTGCTATGACGGTTTGCTTCAGCGCATCGGGAATCCCCCGGAACCGGAGTTGCGGCTCTGGGCCGCGAGGGCGCTGGATAACAAGGCAATCGCCCTGAGCCAGCTTGCCAAGCATGAACAGGAGCTTCCTGTATACGCTGAGTCCATTAGGCGGTTTAGCGGTGAGACCGATTTTGAATTTCGTCGGCTCGTTGCCAAGGCTTTATTCAATAAGGGCTTTACGCTAACTGAAATGGGACGACATGCGGACGCCATTGGTGTTTACGACGAACTGCTGAACCGGCTTGGTGATCCGACCGAGCTGCCGCTGCGCGAGTTCCTGGCGGATGCCATGCGTAACCGTGGAATTGCTTTCGCAGAACTAAAACAATTCGGTGATGCCATTAAGGCCTTCGACGACGTTGTTGAACGGTGGAAAAACGCACCCGAACTGGAACTGCGGGTGATCGTTGCCCTGGCGATGTCCAACAAAGGAATGGCTCTGGCAAAATGGAATAAAGTTGGGGAAGGGCTTGCGGCGTATGACCGGGTTATACAGCGATTCGGAACGGCCACGGAACCTGAATTGCAGAAGGCGGTTGCACGCACGATGATCGATAAGGCGTATTTGATTGGCGAAAGTGGAAGGCCAGCTGAGGAGATTGCGGTTTACGATGATGTGCTCCGGCGGTTTGGTGACTCGACCTCGCCGGATTTGCGTGAGTGCATCGCCGATGCCATAGTGGCAAAGGCGACAGCATACGAGGAGTGGAAGAGATTTGAGGACGCGATTGCGGCCCACGATGCGTTATTGCGTCGCTTCGGAAGCGCTGCCGAACCGGAACTGCTCGACAGCGTAGCCTGGGCGATGGTTGGCAAGGCCTATTGTCTGGGGGAGCTGGAGAGATTCGCGGGGGCTATTGATATTTACAACGAGTGTGTCGAGCGATTTGGTTCGAATCCGGAATACAATGCACAGGTAGCCGAAGCGATTCTTGGTCGGGGCTACGCCAAGGGTGAGATGCGGAACTTTCAGGGGGAAATCGCTGACTGCGAGGAGGTTCTCAAGCGGTTCGCGGATGCCACTGAATTATCGGTGCGCGAATCACTTGCAATCGCCATGTACAACAAGGGCTGGGCTGCCGGCGAACTGGGAGACATACCGGGGCTTATGGCGATGTATGAGCAGGTTTGGCGACGTTTCATAAACGCTGCCGAGCCGGAATTGTTAGTCCATGCGGCCAAAGCGATGGTCAATCATGGTGTCGCTCTCGTTGAATCGGGGAATCCATTGGAAGCTATCGCCTTATACGACCAGTGTTTTAAGCGGATAAGCGATGTTGCCAGTGAAGAATTGAACATGTGGATGTCCCATTGTTTGCTGGAAAAGGGAATCGCATTTTCTAAATTGGACCGCAATGCGGATGAATTGGCGGTTTATGAAGAACTCTTGGCGCGCTTCGGCGATGCCCCCGATCCGGAAATACGCGGACACGTCGCCAACGCCCTATTTTATCGCGGCGAAACGCTCGAACAGAGCGGCCAACCCCAGCAGGCCCTAATCGCGTATGATGAAGTTCTGCGCAGGTACGCCGATTCGTCTGACCGGGAAGTAAGGGAGTGGGTTGAATTTGCAAATGAAGCGAAAGTTAAACTTATGGGCAAGGATAGCCAGAAGATGTAATAGCGGATACCTGCAGGGGCCTGCGGCCGTTTCTGCCAAGCGTGTCCCAGGCCGCAGGTGAATTCCCGGACTTACAGACTGGGCCACCAGGAATACACGAACCGTGGTTTTGCGCTGCGGGGTCGCTGGAAACAAACGCACCGCGGGTTGCGCGGATGACGTGGATGCGAGGGAGAAGCCATTCGTGGTGAGAATCGGGTGCGTGGCTTGGCGGCCCTGACCAGGTCAGTCACAGCCATAACGTTAAGACGCCCACGACGACGATATTTTCCGCAAGGTAACAGATGGGACCTTATGTTTAGCGGGGGATCTGGCCTCGCTGCGCTTTAGGCTCTGTCTCAAAACAGTAATCGAAAATATCGACGGACAAGATTTTTCCCCAGCGCCGGCTGCGGCGCGCGAGCGGCGCGGACGCTGGCACTGTCCACTCACCAGAGTTCCCAGTCAATCAGGCCCTTGGCGTCCAGCTTGATCTGCAAAGCCTCGATGATCGCGGCGAACACATTGGAACGACGCCACCGAGTGAAGTATTGATGCACGGGCTTGCAGGAACCGAAGCGTTCGGGCAAATCGCGCCAAGGTGCCCCTGTGCCCAGAATCCAGAAAATACCGTTGAGCATCAGCCGCGGGTCCTTCGCTGGTCGTCCAGTCTGCGCCGTGTGGTGAGGGATCAGCGCCGAGCAAATATCCCATTGCTCATCCGTGACCTCGTGCCGTTTCATAACCGCCAACCTCCATGTAATTATGGAGCGTTTTACGCATAATTGAGGTTGTGAGACCGTGCTAATTCTTTGATCCGATTGTTTCATCCGACGGATTGTGTGCAATGCCAAATTTTATCCTGAACTTTTTCGTGGAAATTTATTTGAGTTTCTTCTGGCGGGGGGGTACACTTTATCCACGGTCAGGTTCATTGCAAACTTAACAGGCCGGAAGGGCCGTGAACGGCTACCATTACAACGGCAAATGCCGGCTCATTGATATCGTCGATGAACCCCTGCACCTTCGGCCGACGTATCAAAAAGGTCTGCCCGGCGGAAATAGCAAATAGGGATTGGGGGCTTGGAATCTGGGCGTTTGCCCCGCGACCGCTAATCAATATAGGAGTGAAGCAGATGGATAGACGGCGATTTGTACAAGCGACAGGTTTAGCGTCGGTTGGCGCGATCCTACCGACCGGGGCGGCCGTGGTAGCGGCCGCAAAACCGGGGTTTTCGGGCGGTTCGAGAGTGGTTCGGATACGACGGGAAGCCCACGGTGTGCTGTTGCTGCTTGCCACTGGGGCATTGCGAGTCATGGTTTACTCTGATCGCGTCATTCGCGTGTTGTTTTCTCCCGTTGACGATGACCCGCAGCATGAAAGCCTCGCCGTTATTCATGGGCCGGAAAAAGTCGCGTGGCAGATCAACACGACCGCCAAGCAAATTGTCATAACCGCAAAGCATATCACCGCTTTAATAGACAGAGATACTGCTGCGGTTGAATTTCGAGATGCAAATGGAAGGACGTTTTTGGCGGAACAGGCTGGCGGTAGAAGTATGCTGCCAGTGAAATTCAAGGATGTCGCCACGTACCGCGTGCGGCAGAAATTTGCGATTCAGCCCGGCGAGGCTATTTTCGGATTAGGTGAACATCCGGAGGGTGTGGCGAATAACCGGGGTCAGATTGTCCATTTAGCCCAGCGGAACCCGACACACATTGCAATTCCAGTGTTGATGTCCAGCATGGGGTATGGCTTATTTTGGGATAACCCCGCCATGACCGTGGTCAAAGTGGGGGCTGATAAAGAACCCGACGTGCTGAGTTGGAGCTCGCATGTCGGTTCGGTTATCGACTACTACGTTATGTACGGGCCGAATCTCGATGATGCCATCGCCCAATGGCGAAATTTAAGCGGTGCGGTTCCGATGTTTGGCCGCTGGGGATGGGGATTCTGGCAGTGTAAAGAGCATTACAGATCACAACTGCAGGTGCTCGGGGTAGCTAACGAGTACAGGTCGATGAAGATTCCCATGGATGGCATCATACAGGATTGGTTCTACTGGGCACCATTTCCCTGGGGTTCCAACAAGTTTGATCCCGTGCGCTATCCACGCCCCACCGAGATGATCAGCGAATTACACCGTGAACGCATCCACTTTATGATTTCAGTCTGGGCAAAGTTTGTTCCTGGTTCCGCGAATTATAACCTGTTGAAAAAGTCGGGCGCACTGTATCCGATCACGGGCAATGATAAAGTCTCTTGGAATCCGTACGCGGCCTATTACGATGCGTTCAATCCGCTGGCGCGGCGATTGTATTGGTCCTTACTCAATAAGGATCTGTTTTCCAAGGGGGTGGACGCTTGGTGGCTTGATGCCAGTGAACCGGAGTTGGGTGGCAAATGGGGACAGTTTGCCAATATTAAAACATATATGGGATGGGGAGCTTTTGTGTACAACGCGTACCCTCTCATGCATACCGGGGCGGTCTACAATGGCCAGCGCCAAGTTACCGATCAAAAGCGCGTTATGATTTTGACCCGCTC
This sequence comes from Planctomycetota bacterium, assembly GCA_021826605.1. The sequence goes on from JAKAZF010000033.1 coordinate 7,994, forward strand.
CGCGTGGGCCGGCCAACAGCGTCATGCCGCGATCTGCTGGTCGGGTGATATTCAGGGCGATTTCCCCACATTTGCACGGCAAATACCCGCCGGAATTAATTTCTGTTTAAGTGGTATTCCGTATTGGAACACAGACATCGGCGGATTTGTTATTCACCAGAGTCCGGCAGATCCGGCGTATCGGGAATTGTTCATACGTTGGTTCCAATTCGGCGCGTTCTGTCCGATGTTTCGTGTGCACGGAACCGACTATCCCAAGGAAATGTGGCGGTTCGGCCCGCCGGCGATGGCCATTCTGGTAAAGTTTGACCGTCTGCGCTATCACCTCTTGCCTTATATTTACTCAGTGGCATGGATGGTCACCAATCAGGGATACACCATGTTGCGGGGTTTGGTCATGGATTTCCGCACGGATTCCAAGGTGTATGACATAACCGATCAATTTATGTTTGGTCCCGCGGTTTTGGTAAATCCCGTCACCAAAGCCGGCGCGGTTTCGCGCAAGGTTTATCTGCCGGAAGCGACGCAATGGTACGATTTCTGGACCGGCAAAATGTTGTCGGGTGGCCAGATCGTCGATGCTCCCGCAGCCATTGATTCACTGCCACTTTATATTCGTGCCGGCTCCATTATTCCGTTTGGGCCATCCGTGCAGAATGCCGAACAGCCGGCTGATCCCATTGAATTGCGGGTCTATAGCGGCGCGAACGGTGAATTCACGCTTTATGAAGATGAAGGTGACGGCTACGATTATGAAAAGGGCACCTACGCTACCATTACGTTCATCTGGGATGACAAAGCCAGCAAGCTGACAATTGGTGAACGCCATGGCACATTCCCGGGAATGCTCAATCACCGGACGTTCCGCATTGTATTTGTCGGCCCCGATCATGGCACCGGCATTGAACCGGCGCAACCGGATCATATTGTGCATTATGATGGTCATACGGTGGTAGTACGTAAAGCTGCAGAACTGTAAATGGGTTTAAATAGTGGAGCCGATCAAGCGGATGCCCTGTTGTGGCCAAGGTGCGCCGTGCAAAGGTGAAGTGTTCCAGCGCGTGTAAGTCTCGCCCCGGTAAAGGTCGTTGCGAATGGGAAGCCAGAGCCACGGCTGTGCTCATGTCGGTGTTACACGCCGCCCGTCAGCAGAACCGCCCGCTTTTTGAAACGATCAAGACCCTTCTCATGAACGCCTGGGCGGGAATGAATCCCGGCCTGCTTGCCGATGTTCTGGTCGATTCATCCTGACAGAGCACCAGGATCTGCGGAGCGGTAAACAGTTAGGGACCGTGCAAAAATAACTTCACACTTTCTGGCTGGCCCTTTTGGCCGTTGACTTCGTTGTTCGCTCCTTACAGACCCACTGGCGGGGTATGCGCGTCGCTCACGCCTAGTGCCCTGTTCCACCCGTAATTACGGGTGGAACAGGGCACTAAGCGCTCGCGAGGCGCATATCCGCATGGATTCTGTAACGAGCGGGCAACGCCGCCGGCGGCCAAAAGTACCAGCCAGAATGCTCAGGTTATTTTTTCGCGATGCCTAACTGCCGACTCCCGTGTCCCAGTTGTCCGATGCGTTGATGTCCTGCCATTGATAGCTTTCGCTCTGGCTCCATGAGGTGAAAATGCGGTGGAAAATTTCCTGATCCGCGTCAGTGAGTTTCTGATTGCGGCGTTCCATGACGATGCGGGCGATTTCCAGCGCTTTTTCATAGTCCAGATGCTCAATGCCCTGATCCGTCACCCAGGCGAAACTGGGAACGAATTTGGGTGGGCGGCTGGTGAGAATATGGCTGGCAAAGCCCACCACGGTGCCTGTGCTCAGCATGGTACCGATGCCCAACTTGGCATGATCACCGATCACTGAACCCATGAATTGCAGCCCGGTGATGCGTTCTTTCCCACTGATGGGCACACGTACGATCCCGTAGGTGTTTTTCAGATTGCTGGTGGTTGTGCCGGCACCCAGGTTCACCCATGCGCCCACGAAAGTCTGACCCAGAAAGCCGTCATGCTGTTTGTTGGAATATTCCTGAAATGTACAGTTGATGATTTCACCACCCACGCGGCACCCCGGGCCAAAAGCGCAATCCTCACGAATATCGGCACCGGTGCGGATGACACATTCCTGCCCGATATAAACCGGACCGGTTACCACACTATTGGCGCGAATGATCGCGCCACGATCCAAAATAATCGGCCCGTTGCGGGCATCGAGAACAACACCGGGAAATATCTGGACATCCGGGCCGATGTACATGTCTTCGGGTTTGATCAGATGCGCACCGGCCATCGGTTCACTTAATTTGGCGGCACCGCGGCGTTGAAAATCATCTAGAAGAATGTCGTGCTGATTTCCCAGGATATTCCATGGATACCGGATCATCACGGCATCGACAAGCCCCGCATCAATGGTGGTAATCAATTTTTCCAGAACCCGCGAGCGCACCATGCGTTTGAGATCCAGCTCGGCCAATTTGGCCGGCGACAAATGCACCCACGCAAAATCTTCACCAGTCATGCCCGCCGTGTCCTCCGGCGGATATTCAAATGGATGGGTCATCAGCCAGCGGGCATTGATAAATACTGTGCTGCGCGTCATATCCAGTCGCGGATTCACCGGGATGCGCAATACCTCGCGCATTTTAGCCTTGATGGTGTCACGCACAATGATGCCGCTGGGTGGCCGGGGTAAATGACGCAACATCCGTTCCAGCAATGTCTCAGCACCGCAGCGCAACAGCGCCGCGGGCCGGGTGTAGGTAAGGGGATAGAGATCTTCCAGGCGAAAATCTTCGAGAATATAAATTGGCGGCAGGGAAGCGGGAGCAGTCATGGTAATCCAATCAACGTTACCGAGGTTATCCGGTCGGCGATTCATCGCCGCCCCACTCTTCCCTTGTCATTTATCTTATCGGAAAATCACAGGTGATGCGCATAATAGACGAAGAGAATTTCATATTTATGAAAAATAAAAGATATCCGAATCACGATAAAGCCAAGCGATGGGTTTATCCGACTGGGGGGAAGCCATATCCGCGTTATCCGCGCAATCCGCGGTTTGTGTATTCATGGTGGCCCCGTAAGTAAGACCGTGGATTGCGCGGATAAAGTGGATGACACGGATAATTGAAGAACTGCGCCAGAAACGGCTGGCTGAAAATCTTTGCGCGCTGCGAGGAATTTGCCGGGTTGTGGCACAGAGTTGGACGCGACGACGACGAAATTTACCACAATGGCACAACGACACAAAGATACGACGACGGAACGACATGCTTCAACGAAACGCTGCGCTCAACGAGCAACGAGCACGGGGTGAATCGCAAAGAAGCACAAGAACGCAGAGGGGTGACGACGACGACGACGGATTTAACCACGAGGTAACGGAGGGGTAGCCGCTGCGGCGGCTGGAGCAGGCGAGCAGTAGAGAGTTGAGCTGTCGCTGCGGCGACGACAACGGGGTTAACCGCAAAGGGGCACAAGGGCGCAAAGGGGTGACGACGACGGATTTAACTACAAAGACACGACGACACGAAGGGACGACGACGGCTGGCCACAGAGATCACAGAGGCCACAGAGATGCGACGCGACG
>JAKAZF010000034.1:0-2736 GCA_021826605.1 Planctomycetota bacterium
TCTTCCGGCGATTTCCACCAGATATACTTTGCCGCCAAACGCGTGAGCAGTTCCTGATCCATAACAGCACAGATAGAGCATACCCAAAGTTGACAATCCGGTCATCCTGTTTATTGTAACAAGCTAGCAATTTCAGTTTCTTTTCAGGGCGGTGGAAGATGGTTCGACTTGTCGGCGCTTTTCGGCGCTTTCAGCGGTTTGGATTTTTTGCCTGTGCATTGGCCGGTTTGTGGTTTGTGGCCAATGCCTCGGGTGGTCCCGGTGGCAAAGCGCTCCGGGCGAATCTGCCATCGGCGAGCCACCAGACGGCATTTACGCCGTTTGGATTTTTATGGTCGCCGCAATTTTCCGTTTATGAACGAATAACCCTCTTTGCCGTTGCGGGCATAGCTATTCTGGCGTTGCTTTATGCCGCGTATTTGATGGGCTTTGTGAGCCGGGCTGACAAGGGCACGGTGCGCATGCAGGACATCGCCAAGGCGATTCGCGAAGGTTCCAAGGCCTATTTGACGCGCCAGCGCAACACGCTCTTGCCGATTATCGCCCTGATCGCCCTGTTGCTGCTGTTAACGGCCAACTGGCATACGCAACTCGGAGCGAGCCTGCCGATTGGCCGGGCGCTGGCATTTGTGTGCGGCGCTTTATTTTCGCTGACGGTGGGAACCGTGGGCATGTTTTTGGCCACGCGCGGAAATTTGAGCGTGGCAGCAGCGGCGGCTGATGAAGGCTTTGGCAAGGCTTTACTATTGGGCTATCGCACCGGTACGGTAACCGGGATTTTAATTGACGGCCTGGGGCTGCTGGGGGCCACGTTTATATTTATGTATTACGGGGATCGAGCGCCTGATGTACTACTTGGCTTCGCCTTCGGCGGAACGCTTATTGCGCTATTTATGCGCGTGGGCGGCGGTATTTATACCAAAGCTGCTGATGTTGGGGCGGACTTGGTTGGGAAAATTGAAAAAGACATTCCCGAAGATGATCCGCGTAACGCCGCCACCATCGCCGACAATGTGGGCGATAACGTCGGCGATTGCGCCGGGATGGCCGCTGATATTTTTGAAAGTTATGAGGTGACGCTGGTGGCGGCGATGATTCTGGGCTGGGCGAGCTTTGGCCACAAGGGCGTATTGTTTCCGCTTCTGGCCCAGGCCATTGGTGTAATATCCGATATTATTTCCACTTCCAGCGTCCGCGCGCCGGCGAAAGGGGGCGTCAAAGAGGCGATGCACTGCTTAAATTCCGGATTCCGCTTCGGTGCCATTTTATGCACCATCGGATTTTGTGTGCTGGGCTTTTTTTATCTGCGGTTCAACACCGCGGCATTCACGATCAACCATTCCCTGGCCGCTATTGAGGCCCACACGCCCGCGTGGGCCTCAATGGGAGTCACGGGTTTGGATATGCGCCCGGCGGTGGCGGCTATTGTCGGTTTGGTTCTTGCGGTGCTGTTAAACTTAAGCACGGAATATTTTACCGGCACAGAGCATGGGCCGGTGCGCGGTCTGGTGCGGGCGTGCTCCACGGGCCATGCCACCAACATTATCCAAGGGTTGGCCACCGGAATGGAAAGCAGCGTCATGGCGATTCTCATTATTGCCGGCAGCATCTTCACAAGTGTTATGATATTTTCGCATACCAATCCAATTTTTGTCGCCTATGGCGTGGCCATGTGCGGCATTGGTATGTTAAGCCTGACGGGTAATACCATCAGTATGGATGTGTTCGGCCCGGTGGCGGACAATGCCAATGGCATCGGTGAAATGGGGTATGACCGGCAGGAGATGGGGGAACAAAAATATCAGGCGGCGCGGAAGGTGCTGTCGGATTTGGACTCGACCGGCAACACCACCAAAGCCATTACGAAAGGCATTGCCATCGGCAGTGCCGTTATTGCATCCGTAAGTCTGTTTGCGTCGTTTATTACCATTATTGGTTCCGGCGGGCGCTCGGATCATGCGCCTTTAAGCGAAGCGGTTTATCGCGGCGTATCGGGGTTGTTAAATCTTTCCGATCCGCTTTTATTTATTGGGTTGCTGATTGGCGGGGCGGTTCCGTTTTTATTCAGTGCCATGACCATTCGCGCTGTGGGGCGGGCGGCTTTTTTAATTGTGCAAACCTGCCGGGAGCAATTCCGCGATCAGGAAATCTGGGCGGGCACAAAAAAACCGGATTACGGCAAGGTCGTGAATATCTGTACGCTTGAGGCGCAAAGCGAATTGATCGGGCCGGGCATTCTGGCGGTATTAACGCCGGTGCTGGTGGGATTTTCCCTTGGGGTTATGGCACTGGCGGGATTTCTGGCGGGGGCGATTCTGTCGGGGCAACTTCTGGCGGTATTTATGGCCAACGCCGGCGGGGCCTGGGACAACGCCAAAAAAGTGGTGGAATGCGAACCCCGTGATGAGGAAAAACAGACCGGAAAAGGGTCCGAGCGGCACAAGGCCAGCGTCACCGGCGATACCGTTGGCGATCCGCTGAAGGATACTGCCGGCCCGGCGATCAACCCGTTAATCAAGGTCATGAACATGGTCTCGCTTTTAATTGTTCCGCTGGTGCTGCCCTTTGATCGCGGATTGGTCCATCAGATGGCTGCCACGGTTCCGGGTTTCGCCGGTGTACAACTGTGCCGTCAGTATTGGATAGCCTGGGTAGTGAGCGTTGTCTGCGCCTTGGCGCTGGCCTGGGCGGTTTACCGATCACGCCATGAATCGCCCGAGGAGACCGCCGGCACCA
>JAKAZF010000034.1:2746-11565 GCA_021826605.1 Planctomycetota bacterium
TAATTCAGAGCGCGTTAAAAAGCCCAGCAGTGCCGGTGTTTTATCCGCGGGGTTGGCATCATCCAGAACGGCCAGGCGGGAAATGTCAAACCGACTGAACATCGCCAGCGCCGCATCCAGCGTGTCATGAAATTTGATCGGGGGAACGTCGGCACGCATCACTTCTCCAACCAGCAGCAAGGGGGCGGCTTCCGGCTCCAGGAGCACGGTTTTCAAGTCATCCAGGGTCAGCAGCCCCAGATAATTTCCGGTTTTATCCAACACCACAAAATCTTCCACGCCGTCGGTGTGGCTGCGCGATAAAATGCTGGAAAGCGGTTCGTCGGGGCGGGCTACCGGCGCTTTTGCCAGGACCAGTTGATCCACTCCAATGCGCTGCAGGGCACTGATTCCTACAGCGGACCCGAGCTTCACACCGAGTTTTTTCAACGGCAGCGTGTATAAACTTTCCCCCACGAGCAACTGCTGAATGACCGTGGCCGTTACCGCTGCCAGCATAATGGGTACCATGATTGCGTAATTCTGCGTAAGCTCAAATAAGAGAATAATGGCGGTGAGCGGTGCCTGTATGGCCGCGGCCAGAACGGCTCCCATGCCCACTAGCGCATAAGTGGCTGGATCACCCACCAAGCCATAATGCGAGAGTATCAGGCCCACCGCGCCCCCGCCGGCTGCGCCGATAAATAACGCCGGTGCAAAAACCCCGCCCGAACCGCCCGGTGCCAGCGTGAAGGACGTTGCAAGAATTTTAAGTACGCAGACCGCCGCCAGAAATTCCAATGTCAGACTGACACTGTGCCCGCCGATAAGATGAACACCGGAATACCAACGCGGGTCGATCATTCGCAAAATAGTGGGATAGCCGTCACTGAATATCGGTATATAACCCTGGGCGAAGCGCGTGTGTAAAAAGGGGTCGCCCCGGAAAATAATCAGCATAGCCACGCCGCAAACCCCGCTTAGTGCAGCGCCAATGGCCGGGTGCAGAAAATAGGGTATGCGGGCGCGGTGTTTTTGGGAGTAATTTTCCACCAGGAGATAAAAGCGCGTAAAGCCCACGGCCAGAAGTCCGCAAACGGCCCCCAGCAGCAAATAATAAGGCACTTGACCGAAGGTAAACGCCAACGCCGGCCCGGTGGCCGGCATTTGAAATAATCCTCGTGCGGTGCCTCCGCCGGAAAGTCCCACGTACATGGTCGAGGCCATCACCGATGAAATGACGATGGGCGTGAGCGTTCGCACGGAAAAATCGCGCAGCAGAACTTCCATGGCAAACAGGACACCCGCAATGGGCGCTCCGAATACCGCGCTGATGCCTGCCGCCGCGCCGCAGCCCAGCAAAATGGGCATATTGCGGCGTGAAAATCCCAGGGTGTTGCCGCATAGCGCTCCGATGGAGGCACCTATCACGGCAATCGGGGCCTCCGGCCCGGCCGATCCGCCGCTGCCGATGGTCAAACTGCTGGCTACCAATGTTTCTATTCCCAGGGAAGCCTTGAGTTTGCCCGATTCGCGGGACAGAGAATGCAGCAGCCCGGCTAATCCATGCAATTCAGATTTTTGCCGGCCCCACAGCCGCCGCCACAGCACCAGAGCCAGGCCGCCACCAGCGGGAATCAGAGGAAGAAATATGTAACTGGGCCACCAGGTGGTCGCATGGGTCAATTTCACTGCCGGCGTGTAATAATAATTTTCAATGAGTTTGACGGTCTGCTCAAAAAGCCATGTCGCCACGCCTGTCATCAGGCCCACGATAAAGGATAGACCGATCAGTAAGGTCTGCTCACGGATTCCCCATCGCGCTAATTGCTGCTGCCCGCGCAGTTGCCCCGCTAATATCCATTGCTTCAATTGATTAACCGGGGGAATCAGACGCATCAGCAATCGGCCTCGTTCACGAATCATTACTTACCATAAAAGCGCTCCGCGAACAACGCTTTCCCGGCAATCACTTTCCCGGCAATCACGCAATAGCCCCGGCTCTCTGCAATTGGGTATTTTGGTTCACGTTGCCGGTCTGCTGGCCTAAAGCCTCTGCGCGTGGTTACAATTTACCGCATGATGCGGAAAAAAAAGCAGTTTGTCGAACGTTTGGGTTGCTGGCTGGCCGGTGCTTTCATGCTTGCGTTGCCGCTGACTCTGGGCGGGTGTGTGGAGCGTTCCGTGACACTGGTAAGCGATCCACCGGGAAGTCTGGTTTATTTGAATGATGTTCAGCAGGGCACGACGCCCTGTACGGTGCCGTTTAAATGGTACGGAGACTACAGCGTGCGGCTGCGCAAAAAAGTAAATGTTGGGACGCCGCTGAAGCCCAACTATGTGTATTACTATCTGCACACCCATAAAAATACGCAACGGCCCTGGTTCCAATGGTATGGCGTGGACCTTTTTGCCGGCATTCTGCCCATTGAATTTAAGGATCATCAGATTTGGGCCTTTATTGTGCCCAAAGTGCCGATGTTATCAACGACGGAATTAATTAAGAAAGCCAATGAACTTAAAGCCAAACTTCCGCCGCCAAAACCGGCGCGTCCATAATTTTCCATCAGCTAAATGGAGTAACACGATGAGGCGCTATTTATCTGTTGTTGCGGCAATAGTTTCGACGGCAGGCTTCATGGCCGTTGCTCTTCCGCCGGTGCAGGCCGTTGCGCCGGCTACCTTCCCGGCACCCCTGGCGAGCCGGATTCCATCGAATGCCCAGATTTATTTCGGATGGGCCGGGCCGGTGGCCCAATGGCCGGGCTACAAAACATCCAACCTTCGCGTGGTCCTTTCACATACCCACATTGCGGATTTCATCCAGGGAAATCTGCCCATGTTGTTGCATCGCTTCAATCAACTGCCTGCGGCACGCAATACGCAGTTGCACATCACAGAATTCAAAAAAGCATTCGCCATCGGCTCATTATTAATGACGCATCCGTTTGCCGTTTATTTTCGGCCTATCAGCACCGGAATCCGCAATGTGGGCCCCGTGCCTCAGGTGGTCCTGATTATGAACGCCGGAAAATATCCGGATGCGGTGCTGGCGATATTCAAAAAGCTTCCGCGGGAGCTATATCCCACCGGTCCGCGCATTACTGAGGGAGTTGTTGGTTCCATGGTGTATGCAGGCATTCATATCACGCCGGGCGTGCAAAAGGCGTTGGCGCACCGGGGGAAAACTCTGGCGACCGCTGCAAGCTTTTGCCGCACCATGCGGTTTATGCCTGCCAAGCCCGTCTCTGCGGAATTCGCTGATTTGACACGCTTGCGCGCGTATGCCAATACACTTCTCGATCAAGCGCTGCACCATACTGCACCACGCGGCACGCCCCAGGGCAAACAACAGCGCATCATCTTGAATAGCGCCAAAATTATTCTTAACGGTGGATCCTTTCATAACGCTACCGCCTATGCCTCGGCTGATGGCTTTTCCGGCAGACAATGGCTGAACGCCTCATTTTTGGCCCTGCGCCATGTGACAGTAAAACCCACGCCCGGTGCGGCCGATATGCTGGCTTTGACACCTGAAAATTCTCCTTTAGTTACCGTTTCACATTTGAATGCGGGAGCCTTCGTCCGCACGTTTAAAACCTATCTGGAGGTCGCCGGTCCGCAGATGCGCCGCAGGGTGCAACAGGTTTTAACCATGGTCAACGGCATTACCGGTGTGGATATTGAAAAGGATTTGATCAACGCGTTCGGTCCCTATTGGCTGACCTACCAAAGCCCGGTCATGCCGATGAGCAGTTCTCTGGGGCAGGTGCTGGTTAATAAGCTTGCGCATCCAGAGCGCCTTTCCCGGGCGTTGCAGACATTAACTCCTATGGCGCTTCTGGCGGTTAATGCCGCGATGCGCCAGCGCGGATACACCGGCACGCCGGCGCAATTAAGAATTCTGCATTCACACGGCGCGACCATTTATTACATAAAAGCCGCCGCAGTCATGCCCGCCTGGGCGATTGCCCATAAATATTTTTATTTTTCCGCCTTTCCCCGACCGATTGAAATAGCGCTTGCCCGCCGGGCCAATGCACCGTCAATTCTTAACAACAAAAAATTCCTTGCACTTCAGAAACAGCTCGGCTGCACCAGCGGATATACCAACGCTACGTTTGTTGATCAGCCGCGTTTACTGCCCGATTTCTACTCATCCCTTACCACCGAAGCGGCCACCTATTCCCTGCTGCTGGGCCTGCAGTTTAATCCGCCCATAAGTTCTCTGGTTCCCAGGCTTTCGGATTTGCAAAAAGCCACCACCACGTCGGGAAGCGTCACGTGGACAGATCAATCCGGGTGGCACAGCCGCAGCATTTCGGGTTATCCCGGCAGCAGCCTGCTGGTGCCGTAGAATGCTATTTGGTTTTTCTGCCGCTTTTGCTTCGGCGTTTTGGTTCCGACAGGCGGCCCAGGTCCCGCTTCAGGTGGCCAATCTGAAAAATGCGCTGGAACTTTTCCATATCGGGATGGTCGGGGGCAACCTTTTGAAATATTTGAAATGCACTTTGCGCTTCATCCATCGCTCCGCGCGCAATGTGATACCGCACGATCATGCTATAAAACGCGACAAATTCCGAAATATGGAATATTTTGCGATCCGGATATAGCAGCGATAATTCACAGCGATTTTTGAGTACTTCCCCAGCTTGTTTCAATTCATCGTGGTTGATATGAATCCTGATCATCGCGGTTATCGCAAAGAGATAATCAGGGTGGCGGCGGTAGAGGTCCTGAACGGTCCGACGCACATCGGCATGCCTTCCGAGAAAACTGTACAATGCCGCCAGATAGTTGCCGATTTTCGCATCGTCCGGGAATTTTTTGTGCAGCGCTTCAAGCTGGGACAACAATTCCGGCCATTGCTCGGGATCAAAGTGTCCCGGGTGGAGTCGCTCATAGCTTGCGGCCAAACCAGGAGTTTCCGGAGGGTTTCCTTCCGTCAGGGGTTCACGGGTTATCTCATACGAAACCAGCCGCAAGTTTACTGCCTCCGGATGATCATGTTTTATCGCAGTCCTGCCGGCAAGAAGTGCGGCAACGGCCTGCTTAATAGACGGTTCTACGCTGTCATCTGAATCAGTGCTTCTGACGGGGAACGAGCGTTGTATTTTGTCTTTCATGCCGACCATTTTTAACAACTGTGTTACAGATTAACAAGCGCCACAGGCGTGTTGCTGTTATTTGGCCCCGGCAACACGATTTTTGGCTGACACCGGGTCAATTTTGACGCCCCCGGAATCCTTGGGATTCAGCATGTATGGTGCATTGTCAGCAAATCGGGCGGTCAGGATGACAGCGGCCAATGTCAGTGATGACCAGAGGACGACATCCACAGTATCTACATAATGGCGCCCATTGGGGCCTAAGACGCGGGCAAATTCTGAGGTCCAAAGCATGAGAAACGCAGTCAGACTCAATGCTATCCACGCGAAGTGCCGACTGGCCTGGGTGGCGAATGTGTCCTCGGCGATCATCCCCACCGCCATGAGCGCAAAAATCAGTGTGACATAATGCGGTACCCAGGTGCGTTCCGAAGCCCAGAGCATGAACATGCCCACACACGCGATTTCCATGGCGTAGCGGCGCGTACGCAGGCTTGGCAACTTTTTCCGTGCCCACCAGATGCCCCCAATCGCGATGAGCAATACGATAATCCGGCCGATGAAATGGGCGGTCTTTTGCGACAGACGGATCAGCGTTAAATAATGATTGTGCACCACGCCGTGGTGCATGGTTTTCCATGCGGGAACATGGGCAAACAGCCGCAAAATAAATTCCGGAATGGACTCGCCGTTACCAAATTTAATTTTATCATGCAGAATATAGGGAGCGATCATGATATGGCCCCATTGGCCCAGCCAGGTCATGTTCTGACTCCAGCCGAAAAAAATGGCGGGAACCAGAAATATCCAAATTCCGATGCCCGCAATAATTGCCGCGCTGATAGCCCACCGCCTGCGAAAAAGAAAATAAGCCAGGAACGCCAAGGGGGTGACCTTGATGCAGATGGCCATGGCCACCAGTAGCCCGGCTGCCACATCCCCGGCCGGGGATTCCTCCTGGGCCATCCATAATCCGGCAGCCAGAGGCAGCAGCATCAGCAGGTTCATCTGCCCTTCCTGAATATCCCCGATGACCGGAAAAAACCAGCCGGCACCAATCAGTAACAGGGCACCAGGCAACACGTTGCCGCCACCGCGGCGGATGATGGATAGGGCCAGCAGAAAAATCGGTACAAAGAAAAACGGTTTACAGACCACCCATGCCGCCTGCGCATCCGGGCGGGATAAAAGTGTAAAGGGAGCCACAAACAGCATCGCAAACGGCGGCAAAGGGAAGCGATCGCTGCGGTAGGGTTTATGGTCATGAATAAACAGCGGGACGGTTTTCATGTAGGAATCAAAAGCGTCAATATGTTTTTGACGGGTCATTTCATGGGCGATTTTATGATGCGCCTGCACCGCCAGGACGATAGTCGCAATGGCAATAATCACGAGTGCGACGGTTACGATCATTCGTCGGGGCATACGGCTCCAATACGGACTTTTAACGTGTCAAATCAGCGTTTTCCCGGTTAAGCCTTCCAGCACCCGCAGCGGCGATTTTTCCGGGTTTTTCATGGCTTCCACCGGTAGAAGATACGTTTGCTCCAACAAATACTGCCCCGCATCCACTGCGTGCAGCACCTCATCGGTAAAGCATGTCCAGGTGCAGTGGGGGGGAAATACAAACGGGGTTTGCGGGGCGGTTTTTTGATACTGATCATCCATTTTGCCCTGATCATGAAGTTGCAGCATGTAATGATCGTAAGCGGTGCGGGGGCTGCGGGTAACGCGCAGCAGGTACATGAACTCCCGCGCTCCGGGGAGCGGCGCTTTGAGCCGGGGCACAAATTTTTTGGCGAAATCGGCAAACGGTTCACCAATGCGCCAATCGCGGCCTTTGCCTTCGGGATTGACGTTGCAGAATATCCGGATAATGCGTTTGCCGCCGACGGGCCGGGCAGGGAATTGATCCGGGTGCAGCCGCGTATCATCTTTGGTAACTTTGCTGGCCCGGCCCTTGATTTCAACGGGGCGGTAGCTGGTGCGCATGCGCAGCAGAGCTGATTTATATTGGGGAAACAGCCCCTGCATGAGCGTGAGGGTGCTTTCCGAATAGCGTTTTAACAATGCTGCCAATTCCCCTTGCGCCACCTCATCGCCTTCCATGCCTTGAATGCGGCCATTGCGATGGTCATAGCTGATATTTTTGGCGCCTCCATTGCTCCATACCGGAGTCAGGAACTTTTGTTCTTCCGGCGTGAACGCAAAATCCAGTTTGGGTAGATAAACCACATTGCCGGATTCCATCGCCGCAGTAGCCCCATTCTGCTGGGCTGGGGAAAATGGGCCGCTCCATTGCGTTAGGTCAACATTGTAAATTCGATCCGTCATAAAATACTCCGCCATATCAGCAACTCTGCGGTTGCAACTTCGCCCGTAGCATAACGTAGAAGTGGCGGAACATTCCACTGGCTCCCGGTGAAAGCAAGATTTGTGCGTGGGGACCCCGTCAAACCAAACCGCCCCCTGCCACATGACCTCGCTGCGTACGTTAATTTCCTGCTAAGGATGTGCAACGCCATATACTCCATTACCTCTGGTGAATCCATGCGAAGAAAAAACTCTTTAATATATTCCCAACCTGCAAGACGTTCATTCACAAGCAGGGAGCTGAGCCAAGATCAGAGAGGGCGTGGCAATAAATCCGGGCAACGCGCCGTGCCGCGAAACTTCACAAAGCCGCCGGCTCTGCCGGTGGTGGAACGCACGATAAAAGAATCTCTGGCACGCTCTTGGCGCGACGGTAAAAAAGTTGTGATCTCCGCCTGATTGGCGGTATGCCAGCGCTGCCCCGATGAAAAATGGCCGCGCCCGTCAAGAGGAGGACCCACGCCGACGCATAAGAGCAACGGTCGCCATAACAAAACGGAACCCCGCGTTAATCCGCGTTATCCGCGAAATCCGCGGTTCAATCCCGTGGCGTTCCCGAAGAGAGGACCGCGGATTACGCTGATTACGCGGATAAGTGCCGGGGTTTCCGTTTGCTACGGCGACAGCCACATTTTTGCGCCAGCCCAATTTGCTCTACTTTCAACTCTCTCCTGTCACTGCTCTATCGGGTCGCAGCCCGATGTCCGCGGTTGTTTTTGCAGTCGATTTTGAGGCGCATTTCGCGTGCGGAGATTTCAGGGGTGGGTTCCATTTGTGAATTAACATCCTTCAGAATCCAGATTCCAGGTTGCCGCAGCATGGGCGTGGCGGTGATCCGTGGCGTAAAACGGTTTTGCGCTAATGGTAAAAATTTTTGCGCTGTACGTAGTGGCGGGGAAGTCCGATGGCCGCCTAAAATAGGCCTTAAGATTCACGCGCCCGCGATTCCGTTATGTGGCTGTGGCGGCCGGAGGGATGTCGCGATCTTCAAGAGCGCAGATCGTGGCGGAAGCTGAGATTGGTTCTCGCTCCCGCGGACCGCGTGAGTTTTTCATATTTCCCACCGTCGGAAAAAAATCGTGCAATCAAATCGCACCCCGCATCGAACTCAACGCTGCCGCATTGAGCTAACGATACATATTTCACGCATAACCCACGCACGTTAGCCTGACGCGGCAGCGTCATGGTTCGATGCGGAGCGTGGCCACGGAAAACGCCGCATTTTACCTCGGCGCGCGTAATCTCAAATGTCGCCACGGCCCGTCCTGACGCGGCAGCGTCACGGTGCTTTACCCTTACGGCAGGCAGGGCTTGCCTGCGGAGTTACCGGGGCAGCTAATCGGTTTGGCAATCGCGGTT
>JAKAZF010000035.1 GCA_021826605.1 Planctomycetota bacterium
CTTAAAAAGCGCGATAAACGCCAGTGTGCGATGGTAAGGCAAGCGAGCGGTGGTGACGTAATAATCAATCAGAGATGGATTTTCGAGTATCAATCCGTCCGAACGTGGAATATCATTGAACACCGCACGACCATCGCTCAAGGCCAGGAGGTCAGAGAGGGTGGGATTTTTGGCGTTAATACCGGCCGACCGCAACACGGCGCGCTGCGACGAGGAGAGAGTGACCGCGGTTTTAACCCGGGGGATTTGCGGTATTGCGAAGGTGGTAAAGGAATCGAACACGTTGGTGGTAACGGGCCCGGATGCCTGCAAATCCAAATAATACTTTTGGGATGACGTAACGCCGGGAGAAAGGACGGTTCAATCAAGATCGCCGGCCGTTAACCCACCTGCACCGGCATTAAATACATGAACCGTGTAGCCGGGAATTAATCCCCCACCGGTCGGCGTGGCAAACTGCGGATAGGGTGGCCCGCCGGGGGTCGCCGCCGGAAGTGGCACCGGCATGGACGAAAAGTTGATATTTCCTGCGACCACATCCACCCCATCGGGCTTGGTTTGTGAATTGCTGTGTAATCCACGGGGAGTCAGCAGCGAGCCAAACCCGCGCGTAAGCATATTAATGGTCGGTGCGGTAACCGTCAGATTGCCAAGTACATTCAGATCACCGAGATCAACGGTGGAACCGGATATTGCCAGTGAGCCTAGGCTTGTCCATTTTTGATCACGGCCCATGGTGACAACGCCACCATTTATGCTCACGGAGCCACCGCCAGTTGAGACGATGGTGGCGGCATCCGGCACGGCGGCACCCAGGCCCGGCACGATTGGAGAATTGGGATTAAGCAGTACCGTGCCACCACTGACATTATCATTGATGGCCAATAATGATGTCGGGCGGAAATCAAAATTGGTTATCCCGAAGGGGCCAATCATAAGTTGGTTGCTATCTTCCAGAAGCACCTGCCCGCTGGCACGTATGCTCCCATTAACGGTTACATTGTCGCCCTCAATGGTGACGTTGCCGGCATCGGATATTGATCCAATCGTCGCATTGGAGATGACATCGGAGGATGTTGTCCCACCGGACGGCTCGGCGGTAAGTGTGCTGCCATTTTGCAAATCGAGCTTACCCGCCAGAGTCAGCGGTCCTCCGGAATTGGTATACAGCAGCGAGTTAAGCAGTGAAAGATCACCATTGTTATTAATTGTCGATCCAAGGTTTAACGTGCCGAGTTTGGAAAGGATTGTACCTTGACCGATGGTCAGCCCCTGGAGATTGAAATAGGAAGCAGAACCATTGCCAATCACACCATCGACGCCGCCTCCCTGATTGAGCGCGAGCCTGTCGCCGGGTTCGTTGATATCGCCCGCCAGTTGTATGCCCGCACTGCCTGAGGCACCGCTGTCTGTGAGTGTCGTATCGCCATTAAGTATCATGGAGCCGTCGAATATCTGCCCCAGTGAGGTGGTGACGGCATTTCCATTGGGGAGTGCGATCGTTCGGCCGCTGATATTGATACCGCCCGGGGTAATGCCGGTGGTCAAATCGACGGTATCGGTCGGCGCTGATACGGTGAGGATGGATGAGCCAATGATGCCTTGAAACGAGAGCACGCCGCCGGAGACATCCTGCAGCGTGGTGGGCGCAAGGACATTGATTGTGCCGGTGTAAGTTTGACCCGCGGTCGTTTCGATGGTTCCACCATTGAGGTTGATGGTTGCGGGATCGGTGGCAACGGAGAACGATTTAACTTGGATGCTTTGTCCGGGTGATCCGAGGTTTACATTAATTCCGCTGCCCCTCTGAACGATATTCAATGATTCGCCGGTCCCTGTCAGCGGGCCGAGAATATTAATGCCGGTTGAGCCGGTGTTGCCCTCATCGGTCAGGGTGGTGTTGCTGCCGATGGCAACGGCCCCATTGTAGGTTTGGCCGAGGGCTGTCAGGATGGAACCGCCATCGATGTTCAAGATGGATCCATTGCTGACATTGACGACCAATGACCCGAGTGGTGCACTCGTGGAACCGATAGCATTTAACAGATTGATGGCTCCGCCGCCGCTGTTGGTGATGGTCAGCGTTGATGATGTGCCGGGTGTAATTTCGGAATTAATATTAATACTCCCCGAGCCGGTATTCTCCAGCAGCACCGGACCACCGCCGAGTACCAGCGTGCCGGTATATGATTGCGCATTGCTGGATGTTCCGCTGGTAACGATGCTGCCCAGAATATTCACAATACCATTGATGGAAAGTGATCCCAGCGAAATGGATTGACCGGAGGCCCCCAGAACCAGATCACTGTTTGGTGCCGACAGGCTCAGATTGGCCCCCGTGAGATCATTTTGGCCGGTAAGCGAGATGACGGGGCTAACGGCGCTGGCGGAGCCGGTATAAAAGATACTGTAAGGCATCTGGTTAAGCGAAGTCGATGCGACAACGGATTCGGAGCCGAAGAGTGGCGAAGTGACGGTAACAAATTGATTTAATGTGGGAAGATTGCCGTCGGTAATGGGCGATGCCTGCGACACGGAAAAACTGGTTGGCAACTTATTTATTTCGGAGAAGGTAAAAAAGGAAAAATTCGCTGGATAACCCGTGAATTGAGCGTACGGGCTTTGAAGTGCAATCGACCCGGCGGATCCGGTGGCGGTGAAACTCTGGCTATTGGCTGCGATAATGAACGGGCTGCTTCCGCCGGTCGTTATCGCATCTGCGGCTGAATCTGAACTCGTCAGCGCGATTGATTGCGCGGAAAGATTGCCTCCGAGTGTAATGGCTCCGCCAGCCTGCACTGTAAGTGCCGCCAGGCCACCGGATACCAATTGTTGGGCACCGCCACTGAAGTTGACGTTGCTTGTGGCGTTGACGCTGAGAGTCGATGAGTTACCAGTGGTCAACGTGCCGATAAATGCCATCGCCGTGCCCGAGAGCGTGGTGTTTTTATTAACGTTGATGGTGCCCGTGTAGGTCTGATTGCCCGATCCGGTAACGCTTCCACCGCTGAGGTCAATTGTATCAGCCGTGACATCGAGGTTGTAACCACCCGTCGCGACAGCATTATTTAGCGTTACCGCGCCTGAGCCACCATTCAGGCCGACATCCTGGGATAGCGTGACAGGCCCGGTGTAAGTTTGCCCGGAACTGGTAAAGATGTTGGCTCCGCCAAGTTGAATACCACCGGTGGGCGAATTGACGGTTAATGTCGCTAAGGGGCTTGTAGTACTGCCGATAGTTGATGCCAGCGTGATCGGCCCGGAACCTGATTCGGTGAGTGTAAATGCGGTGCTCGAACCGCTTACACCCGCCCCATGAAGCGCAATTCCAATCGCACTGTTATCGCTGAGCGTTACTTGCCCGGAACTTGGCAGATTGATGGCCGGAGAATTCGCACCTACGCCCGAAAAGGTCTGGCCGTTGGTTGTCGTAATTGCATTATCAATATTGATGGCAGTAGCTGCGTTGACCGCCAGGCTTTTGACATTCAGTGCGCCGGTGACGCCGAGCGTTACATATCCGCCATCCGACGTGAGGGCCAGCGCAGTGGTAGCAGGCACCGTGGCTCCACTGTCAACAATCACATTGCCGCCGGTGGATTCCAATGCCAGTGCATTTGCGGAAAATATCGGCAAGTCGGCATCCGTTATGGTGCTGAATTGCTTGAGTGAAATTGACGTCGCCGATGTGGAAGCACTGGAACCTAGTAATTCAACAAGGCCTGTGTTAAAGCCGAGGCTGGCACCCGAACCGCTGGCGGTGTAGCTTTGAACGGGAGAAAAAATGGTTACCGTTCCGCCGCTTGTGTTTGTGATGGGCGTGGACACCGGATCATCCGATAAGAGGGCAATTTGGCCAACGTTGACCAACGAACTTCCGATCTCGATAAGTCCGTCCGCGTTTGTGGCCGAAAACGTGCCTAAAGTCGGCTGGCCCGGTATAGAGCCTATGGCACCGCTAAGATCAATGGTACCGCTGCCGTTTTCCTTTACTGCCAATGAGCCGTTGGGGGCACCCTTGATTGCTCCGAGCTTTATTCCATTGATACCGTTATCCTGTAATGACACGCTTTGATTTGCAGCAATCGAAATGGGCGAATTAAAAATCTGTCCGGCAGTGGTGGCGATGGTTCCATTTCCGGCAAATGCGGTGCTGCCGGTAACGGTCAACGATCCGAGGGCAATTGAATTGGTTGTTGTCGTGGGCAAGGTAACCGTGCCCGAACCCGCTTCGTCGAGCGTCAAATCTGCTCCGGCACTGTTAACGATCTGCGCAATTGAAATGCCAGCAAGGGAATTATCAGAAAGCAGAACTGCACCGCCTTCCAACTGGAGAGAAGTATTAAACTGCTGCCCGTCAGTGGTTGAAATTGAATTGACGCCAGCGGCCAGAATCGTCGGCCCGGTCAACTTGAGTGCCGTAACGCCGGAGATATTTCCATTGAGATTAATGCTTTGAGTCGAACCGGATTCATCCACCGTCAAGGAGTGACTATTTCCTGTTACCGCCCCGACAGATATCCCGTTACCTGCCGTTCCCGAATCGGTCAACGTCGTATCCGAACCGAGTGAGATGGCACCGAAAGACATCGACTGCGAAGTGGTGAATGCGCTGGCAGCGGAGCCGAATATTGATGACCCGGTGACGGAAAGTGATTGGACATCCACGTTGCCGTCGAACTGGATGTCACCCGTAACCCCTTCGGAGATATTCAGTGATGATGTAGAGCCAGTGACAGTCCCCGATAAGAGAACATTGGATGAGCTGTTATCGCTAAGGGAATTGGTTCCCGAAAGGATTATGGGGCCTGCGAGGCTTATCCCCCCGGAGGATGTGATTGAGGCATTATTGAGCGTGATGTTGCCACCATGGGTAGCAGCAATAAAATTATCCAACGGACTTGACGATGAACCGACCGGTCCGGCGATAGAGATGCTGCCGGTACCATTTTCAGTGGCGGAAACGCCAGCACCATTTGCAGTAGTTATTCCATCAATGGATATTCCATCCGCGCTATTATCGGCAAGCACCAGTGAATTATTTGCCACCAGCGGGCCATTAATCGTCAGCCCGGCACCTGTGCTGATGCTGTTATTAAGCTGAAGCGTGCCGCCGGTGCCAGCGGTAAAACTGCCGGTGGTGGAAAATGTCGAGACTGATCCTGTTGATGGAAAATTATTAAATACAAACACTGGCCCGGCGTTGCCCGACGGATTAAGCGACAAATTCGACGCACTGGTCAGTATTGCATTCCCGCCCGCACCACCGCCCGAGCCGCCATTGGTGCCACCCACAACGGCAGAATTACCGGAAAAATAAAGGGCAATGGGTCCGCTGGCATCACTGATTCCCGCCCCCCCCGCTCCGCCCGCAAAGCCATTCAATCCGCTGCCACCCGCGCCACCGCTGATGTTGATGGTTCCCGCCGATGCAGTGGAACCACCTATGGTAATGCCCCCGCCAACTGATGCACCCGCCCCACCGGCCGAACCGTTTACCGTAGTGGCATTCCCACCTGCGCCGCCGCTGATTGTTACCGTCGACGGCACGGCGGTGTCTATTGCAAGGCTGCCAGCGCCGGTGTGCACGGCGTCGCCCCCAACTACCGTGCCCCCCTGTCCGCCAGTTAATGTTACGGAACCTCCGTTAACGGAGAATGTTGCGTTCCCGCCGCATGTATGTATCATTGCCGCAGGCGCAGCAGTTCCTGTACCAGCTATTCCCACAACAGAGATGTTGCCACTTCCAGTGCTCTCGGCGGTGAAATATCCGCCGCCGGTTTGAACGGGTGCGTCCAGAACGACGGCCTGATTTCCGGAGGACTTTCCACCTGCCACAAGGCTGAGGTTAATCTGCGAAGCACCGAACGGAGCTATTGATTCATTATCAGCGATGTATCCACTGGAAGACGTCACATTAAGTGTGGTACTACCTGCCGAGGAATTGCTGTAGCTGTTGGTTAAAGCATCACCGCCGCCACTGGCACCCAACGCAATACCCCCCCCCGCCGTTTCCTGCATGGTAACGGTGCCTGATGCAAGGTTCATGGATCCCTGATACGACTGCCCCCCACCCGACGTGTAAATGCTGGAGGACAAATTGATAGACTTTGCAGCGGCATCAATCGTCACTCCGCCGAGAGGATTGGTGGAGAGCCCCAGGCCCGCATTGACACTGATGGGTCCCGTGGCTCCAGACGATAATTGCAGAGTTACGTCCAGCGTTGAAGAATTTCCAGTTGGGTCAATATCGCTATTAATTTCAATTGCCGACCCGGTAAGCGTCAGCGTCTCGGCATTGCTCGATTCTATTACAGGGTTGATGGGAGAAGGGTTCGTGGAAGAACCAAGTTCCAATACCCCCAAGGCCGTAACTGACACGTCCACACCACTGTTTGCGTGCCCGGAAGTCCCCGCCAAGGCAGTGTTGATGGTGCCGACATCAACCCAATAGGAAGCGGTTGAATTTGGCGTGGAATAGGTGAGCGGTTTCGTACTCGTGGAGGCCAGCGCGGTGTAGCCACTGGAGGGCTGACTGCTGCTGATGAGAAGATTGACGGGATCGAGCTGCCATAGCCCGGCATGGCCACCACCCGCCCCACCGCTGCTGATGACCGCACCTGAGGCTACCGATAATGCATGCCCGGACGTATCAATGAAGCCACCCGCACCGGACACCAGCGCCGAAGCGTCAATTACAGTTTGGCTGCCGATGCGATCGGTCAGGGCGGCATCCCGGTAGCCATCAGCGGATGTCGGACTTGGCACAGCCCCGATTAAGATTGTTCCACCTCCACCGGGACCATCGGCAGTGATTTGCGCGGGCGCGGTGGATAATGCCCCGGTATTATCTGGTTTAAATCCAATGGCAATGTGGCCAGCCTGAATGCCAATATCTCCGCCCCGTTGGCCCGATGTATTGGTTGAAGCATCAACATGGCCGCTCACGAGTGCTACCGACTTTGCGCCCGCGGCCTGAATCTGAATTTGCGTCGCATGAAGCGTGCCGGAATTCATGATGCCTAGTGCCAGGGCACTGCCGGCACATACCAGTTGATCGCTTTGGGCGACGGCCTGCCGGGCCGTGCGGTTAGCGTCGCCCGCCGAACCCGCCGGCGTGGGGGATTCGGCGGCTGCATCGGATAGTTTGACCGTTATGAGGCCGCCAATTCGCGTCAGATAAACATCCTTGGCGGAGGCGAGAATAATAGAGCCATCAGGTGCGTTGATTGAACCATCATTGATAACACTTGCACCGAGAAGACTCACAGCGCCGGCGTTGATTTTCCCCAAGTTGGCGACGGCTCCGCTCAGGCTGGTGAAGTGATCTACACCGGAGAGAAAGTTGGCATTACTTAAATGACCGGCGGCAGCGTACAAATCACCCACATTCACCACGGAGTGCGGACCAAAAATAACGCCGGCGGGGTTCACCAGATATACGATGCCATTGGCGCGCAGAGCACCATCAATTTGAGATGGCACGTTGGTAACTACCCGATTAAGCACCCGACTGGACGCATTGGGCTGCACAAAATCAACAGCCTGCCCCGTCGGTATGCTGAATTGGTTGTAGTTGATGATGGCATTGTTGGAAGCATGGATGATCGTCGTGGCACCGGAGTGCGCAAATTGGGCAGACCCGGCCGCCACATTGGCCACACTGATTGGACCAAGGGCAAAACTGCTTTGAACGTGCAGCGTCAATGCCGCAGCCGTGGCCATCGCCAATACATGCCGTCTTCGCCGTTGTGACGATTTATCAGATGATTTGATTGGGTCTGCCCGCATGCGCTTCATGGCTGCTGTCTCCCGTATTTTAATAACTGACCTCAAAGAGGAAATTAAATTGGCTTGACCCCGCCGACACCCCACCCTGACCGGTTGCCCGCGGACTGACACTGTGCAGAGCCACCCCCCAATCAGCGAGCAGTTCCATATTGCTGTAGAGCGTAAGCCGCGCGCCGAGCCCCGTACTTAATAATGTTGCGCTGCCCTCATACGGCTGGGCCTGACTATCCTGAACCACGCCGCCATCAAGGAAGGTGAACAGCATCAAGTCCCAATCCGGTGTGGTGAAGTGGTTGGGGGGGGAGAAATCGAATCGGTGCCCGAATAGCTTGGTTTTTTGGTGCGAATTGATTGGAAACAGATGGGGAATATGCAGGCGGTATTCAAGGGAGCCGTAGACGGCATTGTCGCCGGCGACTATCGATTCCGGATAGCCGCGTACCGTATATAGCCCGCCAATAACATCTTCCTCCTGCGGAATGAGCCTTTGTCCAAAGGCCTCCTGTCCGCTGATACTCATGTAGATTTGATTGGCGGGGATCACCTGTCCTGATTGATAGGCCGAGGATTCCAGCAGCGGCTCGAGATAGAATGCATCGTACGCATTGCCCTGAAAAATGGCCCAGGTACGATTGGTATTAAAACGCCCCAATGTGTCAAGGGACGTTGCCTGGGTGGGTGTCCATTGTCCGAGCACGGTGGCATTGGCGGAAAAATTGGAAATGGCGCTGCGCCGAGTAAACCGCAGCGTGGCATACGGCAGTAAAAAATCACCGGATCCAGCCTGCCCCGTGGAGATATCATTCACACTTTCATGCAGATACTGCAGGCCAAGAATCCCGTAGATGAACAGCCGATGGTACTGCGCCAGGTTGATGATAAGTTCACCGCCACCGCCGGAGGCGCGGCCATTGAAATTCAGATTGCCAAGGCCGACATTTGATGCATTGTACTGGTTATAACTGGCAAAAATGCGACCGCGTATCCGGCGCAAACCCAGAATGGGAAATTCATACGATCCTTGCACCGACTGCATTTTGCTGAAACCTGCGGTCGCATAATTAAGGCTGAGAACATCGTCATGATTAGTTAATTGATTATCAATAAAACCGAAATCTTCAATCCACGGATTGGTCTGAGGTGTACCGGTATTAGATATCTGCGAATACACCAGCCAAGGCTTTGCCTGATGCACGTCGTAATCAAGAATCATGGAGTCTGGCAGATCGCCGGCGGACAGGCCTGCACTGACCTGCCGTCCAGGTTGCTGGTTAAGCCGAAGGAGATAGTCATCAACCTCCTGCCGATTGAAAACGTCCTCGGTGGCGGGTGCGTTGGGCCCGACGCGCAACGGCGAATGCCGGATAATGAATTGGTTTCTGGCGTTATCAATCGGATGTTTACCGGAAAAATACGCCCCCGATGCTACGGTGCGTATTTTTGTGATAATCAAATCATGAATCACCAGATCGATCGACGTGTCGGACTCGCTGCGCATATCGCGCAGGCCCCGAAATTGCTTAATCGACCGCGCTACGAGAACATCAGGAAATCCGTGATGATCAAGAAACATATACAACTGTGCACCAATGCTGTTGATGGCACTCAAATGTATTTTGCGGATGCCACCGGTGTGGTTAAATGCAGCCAGCGTGGTGTGCAGAACGGGAAAGCCTTTCCGTCGTACCAGTTTTCCCTTGCGGTCTACCACCGCCGCCACATACCCGCTTTGGGAAAGCCCTAACACAACAGGCACATGCATCAGTTGTGCAATGGAGGGCAGTTCATTGCGAGGATACTCGTAAGCGAGTTTGAATTGGCTGATGCGGTAGGCCGGCCCATCCTGCCGGGTGGCCGATGGCACCTTACCAGCGCGATGTTCTGACGGATGGGCAGCCGCAACCACCTTGGCCCGCGGTTTGGTCTCAGTTGCCGGCGTGAGCGGTACCGCCGACATAGCCGGCTTTTTCTGCGAATTGCCGGGGGCAGCGGGTGGTGATGAATTTGATTTGTCATCCGGCAACGGTGCCTTTTGAACGGCCTTCGCGGGGGCGACAGTCGATGCCGCAACGGTGACACTGCCGACACCGCTATCAATCGGCGGAATGATGACCGACACGTGCACCGACGCAGGGGAGGCGTTGCTGGCCCCGACTGACATTATGCAAATGGCAGTCGGAAGCGTAATTGCCACTGCGCCCAACCATCGGCGCTGATTGCGGCATATCCCCATAACCTTCATGCATCACCATTCCGCGTTATCAGATCAAACCTTGCCCCGTTCTCTTGCCGCACGACTGAAACCATTCCATGGTACCGCAAAGCGTTGGTTGGATGGACGATCTCAATAGCACGCCCGAGTCGATTCAATTGATGAACCCGAGCCCGGCAATCCGCCGCACCAAACGCCACCACTTGCCTTAATAATAGCTAAATTAGCATCAATCCGCAAAAACCGCGGCCCGCCATACACGGTGAACCATTCTCAAATCGCTATACTTACCCACCATGAAGAAACAGGAAACCCGCATGAAATCTATTCCGTTGCCACCGGCCGAAGAGTTGTCCGCCGCTGAGCTTATTGCCTTGGATCATCGCCATATCTGGCACCCGTTTACGCCGATGTACGCGTAGTTTGAGAAGGAAGAACCGCAGATTATTACCCATGGGCAGGATGAATACCTTTATGACATTCAGGGTCGTGAGTACATTGATGGCGTATCGTCCCTTTGGTGCAACATCCATGGCCACCGAAATCCGGAGTTGGATGCGGCTGTAATACGTCAGACCCATAAAGTAGCTCATACCACGCTGTTGGGTGCGTGCAACGTCCCCAGTATCCAGCTCGCACACCTGCTTGCAGAGATTGCTCCAGCGGGATTGGAAAAGGTTTTCTATTCCGATAACGGTAGCACGGCAGTCGAAATTGCCATCAAGATGGCGTTTCAGTACTGGCGGAATATCGGTCGCAAGGAGAAAACGACGTTTCTATCCATGTCGTCGGCCTATCATGGCGACACGCTTGGTGCCGTCTCAGTGGGCTATGTTGAAGCCTTCCACACCATTTATCGGCCTATATGCTTTCCAACGCTTCAGGCCGAATTGCCCATACTGCCCGTATTCTCGCCTGCTAATAGCAGCATAAAAACGATTGTCCCATATTTAGATTTTACAAAATGGGACAATATGATTATGCAGTTATTGGAAGAAAATGCCCACAAAATTGCTGGAATTATCGTCGAACCCGTCATTCAAGGTGCTGGCGGCATGCGTATGCAACCGTATGGCACATTGACCCGCCTGCGTAAATTATGCGACCAATACGAGGTGTTACTGATTTGCGATGAAGTGATGACGGGGTTTGGACGTACCGGTAGTTTATTTGCATGCGATCACGAGCATCAGTCACCCGACTTTTTGTGTCTGTCAAAAGGACTTACGGGTGGATACATGCCCTTGGGTGCCACACTTACCAACCAGAAGATCTTTGTTGCATTTTGCGGAGATCCCAACGCCGGCAAGACGTTTTTTCATGGCCATACCTT
>JAKAZF010000036.1 GCA_021826605.1 Planctomycetota bacterium
AATGAAGTTGGAAAGCGCCACATTATTATCCTGCAACAATTCATCGGTAACCGGCAGGAGCGTTCCCCAGCGGTTCAGGGTCATCTGCACGCGGCTGTAGACCGGTTTTTGCGGTGTAATTCCTACACCGTCACCGTTAAGCCAGGTGCCCAGCGAGCTTCCCACCGCATTGGTCTGACCCAGCGTGGAAATTTGCCGCACTGGAATAAACAGCGAATTGCCGATGTTAATCGGATATTTCCGCGCTTTCTCAAACAGCACCGATTCCGCCAGGACATCGCGGTAAAGCTGGTTGGCATACTCCGTGGGGACCAGCGCGCCACCGTCGGCCAGAACGGTTTCATCCATGCCGTCAGCCTTGGCGATCATGCGTTTGATGCGATCATCACTGGCCTTGTGGGTGAAATGTTTGCGGACGCTTTGTGCGAAATCGCCGAGATTTTTAAATCCCCCGGTAGGGTCCAGGTCCTCCCGGTCCGGGCCGATCACCAGCGTGGGCCGCACCGTTTTTAACCCACGGGATACCTGATCAATGACGCGCGTCGTAATTTTTTGAGCGGCGGCCTCCAACTGTTCGGTCATGGATTTTTGAATCCCCGCCACAGCCTCATCCAAGTCTTTGATCTCTGCCGCCACCGCTTCGGCTACCGCACCATCCACCGCAGCCTTGGCCTGATCGTCGGGCAAATCCATGACGGCATCTTTTTTCTGGCCCAGATAATCTTTAAGAAATTTGACTTTCATAATTGTTTTCCCATAAAAAACATTGAAATAAAACACCACGCGAACCGCCGGACAGCGCCTGCGGTCAATAACTGCCGCCGGTCATGCCGGTCAAATCCGATTCCTGTCGCTTTAGGGATAGGCATGTGCGGATAATGCGCTGTGGTTTATAATGCTGCTTTGGTGTTAAAGGAATATCATGAACAATCAAAACTTATCTGCTTCACGGGGCGTGAACTGGTTTTCTGTGGCGGCGGTTATCTGCCTGATTGGCGAGGCGATCTTACTTTCACAGGCCAAACCCGCCGCCGAGGCTCCGCCGCCGATCAGCGTGCTGATTTTATCTCTATTGACGCTGTTCCTCGGTGCCGGTGCCATTATTTACCGCATTCAGGAGAAACAACATTGGCTTTTCGGTCGCTGGCTGGGAGTTGCAGCCATGACTGCGGGAATGCTGCTTTTTGCCGTGCAGGCCGTGGCGCTGCATAAGGCCAGAGAAGTTTCACAGTTTCGGCACATGTCCGCGATTGGCAACGCCTGCCTGATGTATGCCGGCAGACATGATGGCCATTTCCCCCCCAATCTTCTCACGTTGCTTAATGACAAATTAATAACGGTTAGAACACTAAGTGACCCCACCAATGCCCTGTCCCCCATTACCCTGCCGACCAATTGGCAACATGTCAAACGCAGTGTCCAAATTGCCGCCATTAACCGCAACAGCGACTATCGCTATATCGGCTCGGACCTCGTTTTGCCCAACAGCGCAGCGAAGGGAAAATTACTGGGGTCCATTATTATTTTGTTCCGAAACACGCAGACCATGACCAAGGGAGGCCCGCTGGGCTTTGCCGATGGACACGTGGCGTACTATGCGCCAAGCCAGTTGAATAACGTGTTGGCGGCCTGTAACCAAGCACGTAAAAACTTGGACCTGCCGCCGATGTCTTTTGCAGGCATTGCAACCACACGGGGGTCTGCCCCATAAATTCCAGGCAGCCGTAGTAATCGCCGCGTCGGGGCCGGGATGGTTTCCGTGACGGCATTTTATATCCAACCGTGACGCGCGATTAACTCGGTGGGGCGGCGATGAGTTCGCTGCGGAATGTGATTTGATTTTACGCCGGGGGTTATCCCTGGTCGCAGTTGGCCTTTATTTGCCTGCGGGCGATGGGGTTTTCACAGCCATGCGTTTAATCAATACGTGCATTGTACCGGCCGCCGGTATGGCAATCGGGATGCCGACCCTGGGAAACGGGCCGGGGATCGGGGGGCCAACGGCGGGTTTGGCGGCACCGGGCTGCGTAGCGGGTGTGGGTATCACACCGCGTTGTTTCCAGAATTTCAGCATTGCCTTGATGGTTGTTTCTTCCTGTACCTGCGTGTTAAACAGCCAACTGCCGCCATACAGGGCGGATTTGAAAAGATGATAATGCTGGGGCTTATGGCCGGAGAGCAGCACCAGCAGATACAGCGGAATTGTACGATTATCCCAGTGCACGCTTTGGCCGTTAAATACAAAATTGATCTGATTGGCCTGCGGGCGGCAAATTAAATTAAGCAAGTAGGGTGCCGCCAGCAGGGGCTTATATTGTGAAAACAGCTCAATGAAATTGCGTCCCTGCAACATGCTGGGATTCTGAAGAATATCATCCGCTCCGGATTGCCGCGCCATTTTCTCGGTATAATTCACCAGCATTGATTTCAAGTGATGGGGGTGCCAATGCTGCAGCAATTGGGCCGCATATTGCCCATCCTGGGCCTGCTGCCAGTAATTGACAAAGTGCATAATGTAAATGTTCTGGCCGTTAAAGCGCACCACTTGCCGCGTGGTGGCACCGCTGTACATGGTCATATTGCCCACGGATCGGTGGAAAACAATTTGTACCATTTTCTCAGAGGGCTTGCGGCTCCACAGGGCCGCCATGGTCGAAAGATACACCACACGCCGCCGATCACGAAGCAAGCGGTCCAATATCCACTCACTGTTCCTGCCGGGGATAGCGGCCAACCCGGCGGTGCATGACGCGCGGATGGATGCACGCCGCGCAAAAGCTGCTCCTACCAGCGGCAGCACTTCAGGTTTAACGCCCCAGTTGAACATGGCCATGCGCTGTTGCTGCGGCAGTTTAATCACGGCCATGGTCCAGCGATCCAGATTGATGTTAAAATTCAACAGTTTTATTAACCGTGTCGCCTGTTCCGGTCCGCCGGCGTTGATGATGGACTGCAACTGCAAACCCAGAGCGGTTTGAATAATTTTCGTGGCATGTTGCCGCTGGGCATATCGTTCAGAGGATAAATCTTTCAATCCTTGAGCCAACATATCCGAAACTTTTTCAGATATCGCTGCGGAAGTTGCCGGGCCGGCACTTTTGGCGTGCAGGCAGGGGGAGGCAGACAAAGGAATCATCGCGGTTGCCAAAATGGCAACGGCGGCCAAAGTCTTAAAAGAGAGTTGTGGATTCGTGCCGGTCATGTGGTCAAGCTACCCTGAAAAAACAGTCACCTACAGGCTTTTTATCGCCCGTAGCAGGAAATTTCATTACTTTATTTATACCCACTTAGCATTCTGGAAAGAAATCCAAAGCGTTCATGCAAGTTATGCGTGCACGCGCGACCCCAGGGCATCCAGCACGCTCATATAATTCATGTATGCGTCATACGGCGATTCATACATGCTGAAACTCGGCGTATTGAGATCACCGAAGAACCGGGTGTTCATATACAAAAAGTGATCGCTGGAACCTAGTTTACGCCACGTGTTTAACAGTGCCGAGTCAGCGGAGTCTTTAATTGGCTGTTCCAGACGGTACAATTCCTGCAGTGCATTGGCCTGCATGGCGTTGCCTAACCAGGGAGATAAATCCCGCTGCGCATCGGTCCAGCAGATATTTCGCGGAACGCTTAATTCCGCCACCGGCTCAAACTGTGCGATAACTTCTGAAGGTGTACTGAAGCGGTCACCATTTTCCAGCACGAAGCGGGGCAGGGCCCGCAGGAATTCAAATATGCCGCTGGCGGCACCATGGCGTTCGCCAAAGGTTTCGTAATCCATTCCCAGCAGGCAATATTCCCCCTCAGAGCCGGTGCCATGAAGCCAGCGGGCGTATTTATCCGCCATCAGGGGCCAGTTAATCCAATCCTGGGCGGAAAAGCGCAGCGATAAATCATCACTCAACCGATAATGCCGCAGCAGGATTTTGACGCGCTCGCGGGCTGCTTTGTACACATGTCCAGGGCTGCGGTTTCCCAAGGCTCCTTCCCATCCCTCGGTAATGGCCGCCTGAAAGTTTAATCCCGCTGCCAGACGCCCCACTTCATTGGAGTAAATCAAATTGGTATTCCGGAATATGGCCGGTTTTTGTCCGAAATAGTGTTCAATGGTCCGGCTGTGCAAGTTGACTTGCGAGGCAAATTCATCCGGTGAATAAAGACACGCCAGACTATGGTGCGATGTTTCCCCCAGAAATTCCACGCATCCGGTGGTTGCCAGTTCCTTCAATAATGCCACCACCTCCGGCACGTCATCGGCAAATTGTTCCAGAGCCGTGTTGGTGACGCCCAATGCTACGCGAAATGCCGAACCGTAGTTCCGGGCAAGTTCCAGCAACACGTTGGTGGCGGGAATATAACTGCGCCGGGCAATTTCCCGTGTGTAGCGCCGGTTGGCCTGTATATCAAAATAATCCGAATCAGAATCAAAAATACTGTAACGCCGCAGGCGGAAGGGCTGATGAATCTGAAAATATAAAACCACAGCAACCATTGGGTGTGTCCTGTTCTGACGCACTTCTCCAAAGCAACACGATTATAACCACAAGGGACTAAAAAGCGGCAGGAGGTTTTGGTGCGTGTCACGTTCAGGGTGCCGCAATAAATCCGGGCAGGCCGACTGGGGCACGAGTTTCCAAGACGAAAGATTCTCTTAATGCCGGCATTGACGCCGTCGATTTCACCGCTCGTCCGGACATATTGCCACGCCGGACGATTACCAGTCCAGCGTTTTCAGCCAGGCTTGCCGGAACTGCTCTACCGGGGCGTTGATGATTGTTTTACCATTAATGGATTGCACCACCAGGTCCGGCTTCTCTGTAACGCGGCCAAGAATACCAAAGGGCAATGTTCTTAAGCGGCGCAATACATCATCAAGACGATCCGGCTTAACTTCCAGCACATAGCGCGTGGGAGATTCGGAAAATAAGAGAATGTCATCGCGATCCACTTGCGGATCATGCGGCACGCCGGTTAAATCAATCTCGGCTCCTGTTCGCCCGGCAAAAAGCATTTCCGCCAGGGCCACGGCCAATCCTCCTTCCGAAGGATCATGCGCACTGGCGACCAGCCCATCCGCGATCAACTTTGCTACCCGTTGATGCACGCCCGGTGCTGTCGCCAGATCCACCGCGGGAATGCTGCGGCCATTTTGATGATGCAACGCGTAATACCAGGATCCCCCCATGTGCCGATGCGTTTGGCCCACCAGCAGCAAATAATTTCCCGGCGTCTTGGCGTCCATGGTAATGCAGCGCGAAACGTCAGGCACAATACTGATGGCGCTGATCAGCAAGGTGTAGGGGATGCAAATGCGTTTGCCTTCATCGGTGATAAATTCATTGGACAGAGAATCTTTGCCGGAAATAAAAGGCGTGCCAAACGCCATCGCCCCGTCATAACACGCCTGACATGCCCGCACCAAGGCGCCTAAGTGCATGCGGTCGGAACATTTCGGCCAGCAAAAATTATCCAGTAACGCTGTGGTTTCCGGATCGCCGCCGACGCAGACAATATTACGGATCGCTTCATCCATGCCGCTTAGCGTCATCTGATACGGATCCAGATCGCCGAGTCGGGGCTGACAGCCGTTGGCCAGCGCTACACCGCGGTTGCTTTCGGGAACCGGTGCCAGAACCGCAGCATCTCCGGGGCCGTCGCCGACGGGGCCGACCAGCGGTTTGATAATGGTTGATCCCTGCACTTCATGATCATATTGTCGGATAATCCAGTGCTTGCTTGCCAGCGTGGGCATGGCCAGGAGTTGGCATAATGTCTGGGCATAATCCGTCGGCTCGGCTACAGTGGCCTTGGGCAGTACTGGCTCCTGCCACACGGCTTGGCGAATGGGGCTGGGCAGGCCGTCATGAATAAATTCCATGTCCATGGAACCCACATTTTGCCCCTGATATAACAGCGTCAGTTTGCCTGACCCGTCAAATACGCCGATGTCCGTGGCTTGCACATCCTCCGCGGCCGCCAGTTCCAGAAGCCGGGCAACATTCTCCGGTGCAACGGATACGACAATGCGTTCCTGGGCTTCGCTGATCCAGATTTCCGCATAGTTCAAACCGTCATACTTCAGCGGCACTTTGTCCAATTCCACGGTGGCACCGGTCCGGGATCCCATTTCCCCGATGGCGCTGGATAATCCGCCGGCACCGCAATCGGTAATGGCGTTATACAGCGGCCCGCAATCCCGCGCCCGGAGAATCACATCCATCATCTTTTTTTCAGTAATGGCGTTGCCGATCTGCACGGCGTGGCTGAATTCATCACCATGTTTGTCGGTTATTACGTCGCTGGAAAATGTGGCACCATGAATGCCGTCACGCCCGGTGCGCCCGCCAATGAGGATAATCCGATCCCCTGCCTGGGCGTCCCTCTTTTCCGCCAGATGCCGCGGCAATAATCCCACCGATCCGCAGAACACCAGCGGATTGCCAATGTATCGCTGATCAAAATAAACCGCGCCGTTCACCGTTGGTATGCCCATGCGGTTACCGTAATCCCGCACCCCGGCTACCACTCTTTGAGCGATGCGCCGCGGGTGCAGAACGCCCGCCGGCACTTGTTCCGCTGGTGTAGAGGGATCCGCGAAGCAGAATATATCGGTGCCGGCGATCGGTTTGGCTCCGCCGCCGGTGGCAATGACATCGCGTATGCACCCGCCGATACCTGTAGCCGCCCCGCCGTAAGGTTCAATTGCGGACGGGCGGTTGTGCGTTTCGACTTTCATGCACAAAGCCCATTTGTCATCCAGCGCGATAACGCCGGCATTATCCTTAAATACGCTTAGCGTCCAGGGCTTATTAAGTTCTTTGGTAGCGCGGAAAATAGTTGATTTAACAAGATTATCAATGGTCTGCATCTGATCGCCGGCGGTGTGATGTTCATGGACATCATCTTCATTTAATCCGGCGGGGTGATGAGAAAAATGGATTTTGGCTTTCAGCGTTTTATGAACGCAATGTTCGCTCCAGGTTTGGGCCAGCGTTTCAAGTTCCGCATCCGTCGGCTCGCGGTCCAGTTGGCGGAAGTGTTCCTGAATGGCTTTCATTTCCGCCAGGTCCAGAAACAGATGGCCGCGCCGCGACAAATGCTGAAGCTGGTCATCAGTCAGTTGGCGTATGGGCACTTCCAGTCGCTTGAATTCATACGCCTTGCCGCGCGGAAATTCGGCGGGAGTAAAGGCCGTTTCGTGGATTTGTTCAATCGAATCATTGGCCAGAAGTCGCCGGGCGATTTGACCGGAAGTTTCCGCCGTCAAATGGCCCGAAAGCACATACCGCCGTCCCGTGCGCACTTGAATGGCCGCCGGTTGCCGGGGCAGATTCAGTAAATCCGCAATGGCCATTTCCGCACTGGCCGCCACCGGATCCATGACACCGGGCTTCCCGTGCACTTCCACCAGTCGGCCGGCACCCACGGTTTCATGCCCCACCACAACGCGCTCGGTAACCGGGTCGGCCAGTAATTCCGCCGCTATCTTATGGACCTGCGAATGTGCCAGAAGTTCGGGTGCACCCTGCAGCAAAAATACGCGGGCCGTTTGTACGCTATGCACTTCCGCAATTCCGATCTGTTGAATTTCATGAAGAACCGCAGCGCCCGCCGGATCGTCGGCGGAATTTTGAGGATGAATTTCAACGCGATAAACAGCCATAACGCTCCTGCAACCGGTCACTTCCCGGCACCCGTCTGCCCCTGGGAAACACCTGCCGCCATTATGCGCGAATCCCCACATTTTCGCATCCCAGTCGAAACGCTTGTCGAAACGCACCCGGTCAGGACGCAAACTGGCCGGGATCGATTCTTAGCCGATGTGGAAACGCCTTGGCGAAACTTGACCAATACAGAATACGCAGACAAGCTAAAAACGCATACCCCAAATCGACAAAACAATTGCCGCCTGCATTTCCATGTTGCATACTCCCACGAAGAGGATTCCATTTTGCAGCAAAGGTCGATATGCCGTTGACAGCAAGCGGCTTGGGAAGACACAATATCCCCGTTGGGTTTTGCGGAAGCATTCAAACAACCTCGGTAAATTTTGAATGGGTCCCTTTGATTTTTAGCTGGCGCGAGATCATGGATCGGTAGGTTTATGTGAATTGCTCACGGCCCGGTTGAGCAACATGCGGCGTCTGCCTGATTTGTTGCGAACTGCGATCAAGGGCATGAAAAAGATATCCGCAGAACATAATGGGCCATGGGCCATCGCCGCTAAGACCCAACGCATCTCGCACGACCGGCCTGTTCAGGAATGGGGACAAAACTGGGTAAGCTTCTTGAATCATGGATAAATCCACAGCTGGGAGGCGCTGCTCGTCAATCAAATGGATATTTGCAAATCTATACGCTTCGAAAACGAACCCGGAACAGCTGAACCGCATGCGAACATATCTGCCATCGGCCTCTGTTAGCGCGATCGCGTGAGGACATATGCAGTACGCCTGTCCGATGTTCGCCGGAGTCAGCCCCAGTGCCTTAATCGCCAGGTGTTCATTTTCGTGTCGATCAATAAAATTTCTGATTTTTTGCTGCTCGTCCGCGGTCAGGTCGACGCTGCCGATAATATCGGCGTGCATCAGTCGCCCGCTTGGCAGGGGAGGCCCCATATCAATAACTTCGATGTTGGGCACCGCCTGCCCTCCCGCGAGCTGTGCCAGGCCGACGTGTTTAACGAACGGGGCTGCCATCGCCGACAACCTCGAAAAGGGCAGCAACGGCGGGGGTGGCGCTACTGACTCGCGTGACCGGCATCTCGCCCGCTCTCCACATTTTGGTGCCTGCTGAAAACCCTCAGGCGGAGCTTAGCCAGCCAGTCGGCCGCCTCGTGATTTCCGCTCTGCCAGCGGTTCCCTAACTCGGCGAGATCTGCATTGATGATTTCGCCAAACCAGTGATGCGGAGACCGAAGTGCGGAATCCCATGCCTCCTCGGCCAGACTGCTGCGCATCGCCACGATGGCCTCAATCGCCAGCGAAGCGCATGCAGAGTATTTATCGCGCAATAGGAGCCTGGGATTTAGATACGCCTGCGCCATCTGCATGAGATTTGACGCCAATTGTGATCGCACGTTCGCGTGCGTCGGCGGATGGACCTCAAAATTACGGTATATCATCTTGGCTACTTCAAGCTCCAATTCCAAAGGCAGCGGGCTGCGATTTTCCGGATCCAATAGAGCAGCAAGTGTTTCCATTTTTTCCATTGGCATTATTGCAATGTACTTGCGAATGGCGGAACCCACAGCGATGAGTTCCCCCGGCGTGGAACTGTTGCGATGAGCATGGATATAGCTCCAGAGAACGGGTAACAGGCGATGCTGTTGTTGCAGATCAAATCGTGTAATCTCGGCCTCAATGATATGATTTGGAGAAATATTTTCCCCTTCGGGGGTTAGAATGTCTAACAGACCACGGGGGTACAGTGCGCGCCCAGGGCATCCACGCCCGACACCCCCAACCCCGATTCGGACACCTGTGGATCGCTGTAAATATAGTCGGCGCGGCATTGGCCGGAAATGAACATTGATCCATCTTCGGTTTCCAAGGCCGCTTCGAATCGGCCCGTTGGCTGAGTCTCTATCACTCCGCCTGTTACGCTGGAAAGCGTGGCTTTGTTTGCCCGCTTTATTTCCTTCAATGTAGACTTTGCGCCCAAAAATTTTATCAATTCCGTCACGCGCGTATCAATATCCATGGGCCAACTCGCCTGCTTCTCTAAGTATTCAGAGAACCATGATCCGGTTTTTGGCGCTACGTCTGGATTAATTAGCTCGGGCACGGTAATTCACCTCCTTATCGCGTTGCTTCAGTTGAAGGAACAGGAATACTCTGACTTTTGAGAAGTTCCTTAACCACCGCGACTTTACGTTTTGCGGTAGCAACTGTCTCCTCCAGCCGCGCTATTTGTTTCTCCGACATCCGAACCTCAAGGACCTCAGATTCGCCGCCGGAGGTTGTATAATCCAATCGCAGGATGACGACGGGCAGCGCCCCTTCCACGCGATGGCGGCTAGAGTCGAAAATCGGCCGGATATCGCAAATGATATTTGCCTGGTCAAGTTCGGCACCCGTCGCAACAGCCAGCTTTTGAGCTTTGAATTGTCGGCCCAGCCCGTTTGGAACAACCGCCAGCCGCCGGAGGCGTTCAACAAGGGTCCGTCTTTCTTCAGAGTTAAACGGCTTTTCTTCGCCCGTGATTGCCTCGGAAAGAATTCTCATCGCGTCCTGGGTTGGCATATCGGCGTCGTGAAGAACTTCGGAAATTCGATAGATTGCTGCCGCAAGTTTCCCTGCATCACTTTCGCCTGCCAACACTTTGCTAACGGTCGCGTCCAGCACATCGCGACTGATGAATGCATCTAATTTTTCCAGCGCTCCCGTCAAATGGAGGAACCGGTCTTCGGTTAAGCCAACAACCAACTGCATGTCCGCCAGAAAATCCTCATCACAAACCAACCGGCTTGCCAATAATTTAAAGGGCGGAGTGCCAAAAAAGAAAGCGCTTTTGTATCTCATGTGCCGCATCCTGAATGCCGATTCAGAGGTTCCAATACATTCACTTGGTGTATAGTCAATATCATGTCTGGGGCGGTCCTGTCAAGCAGGTGTTGTTAAGCAGGTGTGGCAAATGCTGATTCAGTGGGTACACTTCGGTAGTAGCGCGTCTGCGGTTCACCGGTACCGTGGCAGGCTTACCGCACGATTCGTAGCATGGTTGCAAGGGTTGGTAAAGTGGATGTTGTGACTAACGCTGAATTAAAAATGCCCGCGGATATCTTGGCGTTGTGGTTGCTGGAATGTCACGTTGTGACAATAGAGCCGCACATTCTCGTTACGTTGTTATTCGGCACGCCGGCGGATGAACAGGTGCTCGCCGACACCCTGCGTAGCCTGGTTTGGCTGATCGGGCCAAACGGGCGGTCGGAAATCTGGCGACCGGGTAAAGATTATCCGGGCAGCAGCATCTGGTTTGCAGAGCCTGAAACCGGGATACTCTTGGGCAATGATTTTCATAAACCTGATGCGGTATACGCGTGCAAACTTGACGGCACCCATATCGCGTCATTCAGTCTGCCGTTGTTATGGGATAATCCCATTCAACCGTGGCGCTTCAAGGCAACGCAGAAAGGTATTGAATATGTGGACTACCAAGGCGAATTGCAGCA
>JAKAZF010000037.1 GCA_021826605.1 Planctomycetota bacterium
CTGAGCGTAAACACCGTTCGCCGGGCGGCATTGGCGGCGGTCAGGCTCCGCGAGGCCACGGTCGTGGTATCAAAAAAGGTAAGAAGATGGCCGGCCACATGGGCGTGGAACAGGTGACAGCCCGTAATCTTGCCCTGGTGGGCGTGGATAAAGAAAAAAATCTGCTGCTGATTAAAGGCGCTGTACCGGGCGCTAATGGCGGCTTGGTATTTGTACGCAAGGCGAAGACCAAGAAAATTCCGGTGGCTGGTTAATAACGTGTGATGTGTACGGGCCGGCTGAAAAGCCATGGCCCGGTAGAATCAGGTGATGGCTCATGATTGAATTGCCCATATATAACCAAACAGGCCAGGAAGTGGCGAAGTTCTCCGTGGATGAAGCTCTGTTGGGTGGCACGGTCCGCCCCGCATTGCTGAAGCAAGCGGTAGTGATGTACCACGCTAACCTGCGACAGGGAACTGTGGCCACCAAAGGCCGCGGCGAAGTCGCCGGCTCGACGAAAAAGTTGTACGCTCAGAAGCATACCGGCAACGCCCGGCGTGGTAATCTGCGGACCAACGTCATGAAGGGCGGCGGTATGGCGTTTGGCAAAAAGCCCCGCGAATTCCGTCAGTCCATGCCTATTCAACAACGTCGCCTGGCTCGCAACAACGCTATTCTTGCTAAAATTCAATCCAACACGCTCAAAATTCTCGATCAACTCACCGTTCCAACCTGTAAAACCAAAGAAATGACCAAAGTGCTTCTTGCCATGCAGGTGCAGCGCACGGTCTTGATTGCTCCGGTGGGCGTGGATCAGAATTTGCTGAAATCAACGCGGAATATTCCAACTGCCACCATTAAACCTGCAGCAGAACTTAATGCGTATGACATTCTCCAGTCGCAAACGCTTCTGATGACACGCGACGCGCTTGAGGGTGTTCTAAATGCCGCAAAACCGGCGGAAAAGAAATCGTAACACCGGCCTGGCGATGGTCCGAAGTAAGGTAAAAGAAACGGGACGTGAATCATGGAACTTGAACTAGCCGAAATCATCCGCAGGCCTGTGGTAACGGAAAAATCCGCCCACTTTGGTAATGCCCGCAATAGTTATACCTTTGAGGTCGATGACCGGGCAGACAAAGGGCTTATCAAAAAGGCTATTGAGGCGCTTTATCATGTGCATGTTGAAGCGGTAAGAACGGTGGTGGTGGCCGGCAAGCCAAAGCGAACCAAGGCCGGCTACAAAATTACGCCTTCCTGGAAGAAGGCCATTGTGAAAATACACACGGACGAAAAGATCGAAATATATTGAACGGTAATTGAACTGTAATACTTTGGATCAGGAACTTATGTTGCCAGTGCTGGCAGCTGTGATCAGTGAGTGAATCATGCCAATTAAAATATACAAACCGACTTCCGCAGGGCGACGTTTCAGCTCCGTGAACGCATTTGCCGAGTTAACCCGCAATGAGCCGGAAAAATCGCTGACCGAACCCAAAGTGAAAACCGGCGGGCGGAACCATCGCGGATGGATTACCTGCCGGCATATTGGCGGCGGCCATAAACAACTCTATCGTCGCATTGACTTTAAGCGCAACAAAGATGGTATTGCGGCCAAAGTTGAATCCATTGAATATGATCCCAATCGCAGCTCATTTATTGCTCTGCTGCTATATGCCGACGGTGAAAAACGCTATATCCTGGCACCGCAGGGTGTAAAAGTCGGCGACGCTATTGAAAGCGGAACCCGGCCTGACATCGAAAAAACTCCCGGCAACGCGATGCCGCTTGAAATCGTTCCAGTGGGTATTGAAATTCATAACATCGAAATGAAACCCGGCCAGGGCGGACAAATTGTCCGTAGCGCCGGCGGTGTGGCACGGCTGATCGGTAAAGACGCCGGCCATGCCACCATCCAGTTGCCTTCGGGTGAAGTCCGGCAGATCAACTGGAAATGCCGGGCCACCATCGGGCAGATCGGCAATGCGGATTGGTTTAATATCCGTTGGGGTAAAGCCGGCCGCATGCGG
Organism: Planctomycetota bacterium; assembly: GCA_021826605.1. The sequence continues at coordinate 2,013 of JAKAZF010000037.1, forward strand.
TACCGCGGAATCCGCCCCAGTGTTCGCGGCGTGGCGCAAAACCCGGTAAGTCATCCGCTGGGTGGTGGTGAAGGTCGTTCCGGCGGCGGTCGCCATCCGGTGAGCAAATGGGGCGTTCCGGCCAAGGGTGGAAAAACCCGTAATCCGCGGAAGAATTCTTCCAGCAAAATTATGCGTCGCCGCATGACGGTGCGTTATGGCGAATCGGTTCTGCGTAGACGTTAAGGTTCAAAAAGGTTGTAGGTTCCGGGTGTGCTGGTGCGGCCCGGATAGATGAAAGTTGCTCGATAGAGCGAGGAATTCATGAGTCGAAGCTCGAAAAAAGGCCCGTTTGTTGCGTATCACCTTCTGGAGAAGGTCAACCGGCTCAATGAGCGCAACGCCAAGGATGCAATCAAAACCTGGTCCCGGGCCAGCACGATTGTCCCGGATTTTGTCGGCCACACGTTTATGGTGCATAACGGCAAGACCCATATACGCGTGTTTGTCACCGAGGACATGGTAGGCCACAAGCTCGGCGAATTTGCGCCAACGCGCACGTTCAAGGGGCACACGATGGTCAAGAAGGAAGAAGCGGCCTAAGACAGGCATGATCGCCAACGCTCCGGAAACAGAAAAATGTCCGGGCTTTTCGGCAACGCAAAGAGGATTTGGATATGGCTAACTTTGTATCAACATGGCGCTTCGCCAAAATCGCGCCCCGCAAGGCTCGACTGGTTTCGGATCTTATTCGTGGTAAGCCCGTGGATGAGGCTTTTGACCTGTTGAAATTTTCCAAGAAGCGGGCCGCCATCATGATTAAGAAGGTCCTGCAGGCGGCAGTCGCCAGTGCCGACAGTCAGCAGGTAGACGTCGGTGATCTGTACGTTTCACAGTCATTCTGTGATGCCGGTCCGATTGTCAAACGCATGATGCCTAAAGATCGCGGCAAGAGCTATCGCATTCTCAAGCGCACCTGCCACATCACCATTGCTGTGGACGAAGGTGCCCAGGCACGGGCGAATGCCCTGGCTGAGAAAAAAGGAAATAAACGCAAGCCGCGCCCGGCAAAAGCCAAGGCGGCATAAGCGTGTAATGTAAGCCTGGCCGGGGTATGGTCAGGCAGGAATACCCAATCCGGTGCGTGCGATAAGCATAAGCCCGGCAGTGAAGAGGTAAACATGGGTCAGAAGATTAATCCAATCGGATTTCGCACCGGGATCACCGAAGGCTGGTCCAGCCGCTGGTTTGCGCCGAAGAAACTCTTCGGTGAGTTGCTGGTGGAAGACCAGAAGATTCGCGAATTCGTGGATGAACGGCTTAATCGCAAGCCACCTTATGCGGCTGTAGCGCGCACGGAAATTGAGCGCACCCGTGAAGAATTAAAAGTAATTCTGCACACCGCGCGGCCCGGCGTGGTCATCGGCCCCAAGGGAGCGGAAGTTGATAAACTCCGCGATGCACTTGAAGAGCTTACACGCCGCAAGGTGAAAGTCGAAATCGCCGAAATCGGCAATCCGGACCGGGACGCCAAACTCGTGGCAGAAGGCATTGCCGAGCAATTAAAGAAGCGGGCATCGTTCCGCCGCGTGCTCAAGCAGAAGGCCGAAGGTGCCATGAACGCCGGTGCCCTGGGAATTAAAATTCAGGTTTCAGGCCGCATCGGCGGAGCCGAAATTGCCCGTGTGGAGAAGCATATTTCCGGAAGTATCCCGCTGCATACGTTGCAGGCGAGTATTTCCTACGGCCTGGTGCATTGCCAAACTCCGTATGGCGTCATTGGCATCAAGGTCTGGATTTATCGTGGTTTATATGCCGATCTCGATGCCGCTGCAGAAGCAGCCGGTGCAGGTCGTGCACCGCGGCGTCCACGGCGTCGGTGATGCCGGAAGTTATCAGTGTTAGACCTGCTTGCTGTGTCAAGCGGGTATGAGGAGTAATAAGCATGGCGATGATGCCGGCACGAGTAAAATGGCGCAAACAGCAGCGCGGAATCATGAAGGGCAATGCGACCCGGGGCAACAAGGTAAGCTTCGGTGAATATGCTCTTCAGTCCCTGGAGCCGGGCCGCATCACGGGCCGGCAGATTGAAGCCGGCCGTATGGCATGCAGCCATTATCTGGCGCGTGAAGGCCGGGTATATATCCGGATTTTTCCGCACAAGAGCTTTTCCAAAAAGCCGCTGGAAACTCGAATGGGAACCGGAAAAGGTGAACCGGAGTTCTGGGCGGCGGAAGTGAAGCCCGGTACGGTGATGTTTGAAATCGCCGGTGTCGATGAAACCGTGGCACGGCGGGCGTTTTCCCGCGTGGCGTGCAAAATGCCGGTTCGCACCCGGTTTGTGCAACGCCGCCACACAATGTAATAAGTAAGCGGACAGACAAAGGTGACCCATGGCAACAAAAACCAAACAGATGCTCGACGAGTTGCGGAAGCTCGATGAGACGCAGTTAAAGACGCGTGAGGCCGAGCTGCGGAGAAGTATGTATGATTTGCGTGTTCAGCGCGTGAATGGCGGACTGAAAGATACGTCTCTATTCCGGAAAAATCGGAAGGAAATAGCCCGTATCCGCACGCTTGTGCATCAGCGAAGCGTTCCGAGCCAGGCGAGTTAAGGTGTGATTTTGTCAGCAGGATTTAATATGACCAATGAAAGCAATACAACACAGAAACCGTCTCGCGAGCTGCGTTCGCGCATTGTCGGCGTGGTAACCGGGGATAAGGTCAATAAAACCCGCAAAGTGGTTTTTGAATATCTCTCCCGGCACTCCAAGTACAATAAGTACATTAAACGCAAAACGGTTCTGCACGTGCACGACGAAAAAAATGAAAGCCACATCGGCGATCATGTCGAAGTCATGCAGTGCCGCCCGTACAGCAAAACCAAGTCGTACCGCTTGGTGCGCATTGTCACCCTCGGGCCGCGGATTGATCTCTCGGCTATCACGGGTGAAGCTTCACAGATGTTTGAGCGCCGGAAGCAGGACGCGGACGCCTCGGCCCCGGTAGGTCAGGCTTAACAGGGTTTATGGCATTTTTTCCACTGTTGCTGAAACGGTGCGAACTTTACGGACTGGTGAAACATGATTCAACAACAGACAAGACTGGATGTCGCGGATAACACAGGGGCCAAGCAGGTCATGTGCATTAAAGTCCTCGGCGGTTCAACCGCACGCGGAAAGTTTACCCGCAAAACCGCTAATGTTGGCGATTTAATTGTCGTGGCGGTCAAAAAAGCCATGCCCAATGGTGATGTCAAAAAGGGCGAGGTCGCAAAAGCGGTCATTGTCCGTACCAGCCAGCCGATTCGGCGTGCCGACGGCAGCTATGTTCGCTTTGACCGTAATGCCGCGGTTCTGGTGGATAATGAAAGTGCCCCACGCGGCACACGTATTTTCGGGGCGGTCGCCCGAGAACTGCGTGAAAAGAACTTTATGAAAATTGTATCGCTGGCCAGCGAAGTAGTTTGAAGCGGCTCAAAGTGTCGTTGAAGGATGGTCTGAATTATGGCAGCACGTATACGCAAAGATGATCTGGTGATGGTTCGCTCCGGTGCCGATCGCGGCCGAACCGGCAAGGTGTTGGCAGTATATCCCGATAAACAGCTTGTGCTGGTAGAGGGAATTAATGTCAAATGGAAGCACATCCGTCCCTCCGAGCGCAACCGCCGGGGCGGGCGCATCCAAAAGCCGGCACCGCTGCCCCTGGGCAAAGTTCAACCAGTGGACCCGGCCACCAATAAGGGCTGCCGGGTCAAGTTTGTGGTGCGGGACGGGCAAAAGCACCGCATCGCGGCCAAAACCGGAACGGATCTGGGCGTGGTTGGACGGGCTTAAGCTCACGACCGGATAAAATAAAAAAAATCAGAGGTATGGAAATTATGGCAAAAGAAGAAAAAGAAAAGAAAGTAAAATCTGCTCCAACTGCGGAGCAGATTGAGGCCGCCAAGGCCGCTAAAGCCGCCAAGAAAGCGGAAAAGGCCGGCGAAGGAAAAGAAGCGGTACAGGATGTAGTTTCGTCCGGCAAAGCGCAGGCTTTTCCGGAAGGCTACAGCCCCCGCTTATTCAAACGGTACAACGAAGAAATTGCCCCGGCCTTGGCCAAAGAGCTGGGAATTAAAAATCGTATGGCCATCCCGCGGATCACCAAAGTTGTCATCAGTGCGGGATTGGGCAAGGCGATTACTGAAAAGCCCCGACTCGAAGCGGCGATTAAGGAACTAACCCAGATCGCCGGCCAGAAGGCGGTTGTCTGCCAGGCCCGTAAGAGCGTATCAAACTTTAAGTTGCGACAGGGTATGGAAATCGGGGCTAAAGTTACGCTGCGGGGCCAACGCATGTGGGAATTTATGGACCGGCTCATTACGCTGGCCATCCCACGGGTGAAGGATTTCCGTGGTTTGAGAACCAACGCGTTCGACGGTCGTGGTAACTATAATCTGGGCCTGACCGAACAGACGGTATTTCCGGAAGTGCAAACGGACCGCATCACCTTTCATCAGGGCCTGGCAATCACCATTGTGACCACCGCCCGCGATGATAAAGCTGGTTTGGCTTTGTTGAAGTTCCTGGGTATGCCGTTCCAGCATGATCAGCCGGAGTCGAAAACGCGTAAAGCCGGCTGATCCGGTTTTATGCAGGATGAATCAGGCCGCCGATGTCGGCGGATGTGAAGAATAAACAGGTATTCAGAGTTTTTAAGTCAGGCGTAGAATATGGCAACAACAGCGTGGAAAAACCGGTTTAAAAAGCGACAGGCTTTGGTTGAGAAGTATGCCGAATTGCGGCGGAAGCTCAAAAAAGAGAAAAATTACGTGGCCCTGGCGAAGCTGCCGCGTGATTCCAGTGCATCGCGTTTGGCGCGGCGCTGCGAATTGACGGGTCGGCGTCGTGGCTATTACCGGAAGTTCCGGGTGTCCCGTATTATGCTGCGGCAATTGGCGTCCGACGGCAAAATTCCGGGAATGAGAAAGAGTTCCTGGTAAGCTGAAATATTACGTTGAAGTGTTGGATTTGAACGGCGAAAGCAGAATCAAGAGGACATCATGACCGATACGATTGCGGACATGCTCACACGGTTGCGAAATGGCGCTCATGCCAGGCATAAAACGGTGGATGTAAAAAATTCACGTATCTGTGAGGGCATTGCTCGAGTACTTAAAGAAGAAGGTTTCATTGTCGATTACAGCATTCTCGACGATGGCACCAAGCAGGGCCTGATCCGATTGACTGTCAAGTACAATACCGACGGCCAATCGCTGATTCGCCATCTGCAGCGGGTCAGTAAACCCGGCTGCCGTGTATACCGCGGCGTGACGGAATTTCCGCGCGTCCTGGATTCAATGGGTATTGTGGTGCTTTCCACAAGCCGTGGAGTGCTAAGTGACCGTCAGGCCCGCCAGCAGAACATTGGTGGCGAGCTTTTGGCGACAGTGTATTGATGATTGCGGTAGCTGTGGCGGGATGTAAAGCCCTGGGCTGAAACATTCGCCGACAACAGCGTGCCGACATTCGCGAGGTTAAAATGAGCCGAATTGGAAAATTGCCTGTAACCGTACCGGCGAACGTGAAAATCGCCGTTCAGGGCCGGGATATCCGGGTGGAAGGTCCTAAAGGTAAGCTGGCGTTGCAGCATCATCCCAAGGTCACCGTAAAAATGGATGCCGGTAAAGTGCTGGTGCAGCGCGCGGATGATGAAAAAATCAGCCGCAGCGTGCATGGACTGACTCGCATGTTAATTGCCAATATGATCAAGGGTGTTTCGGACGGGTTTACCGCTGATCTGGAAATTCAGGGCGTTGGTTATAAAGCAGAGTTGCAGGGCAAGATCGTGGCCCTTTCGGTTGGGTACGCCAATCAGATCAAAATTGCCGTTCCGGATGGTGTGGCGGTTAAAATTGAGGGTCAGGGTACCCGCATCAACATTGCCGGTGCCGATAAACAGATGGTCGGGCAACTCGCAGCGGATATCCGCCGGGTGCGCAAGCCCGAGCCATATCTAGGCAAGGGCATTCGCTATGTTGGCGAAGTGGTCAAACGCAAGGCGGGCAAACAGTTCGCCGGTGCAGGTGCCAAGTAATCGCTACAATGTGGCGTTGCAGTGTCGGTATGACAGGTATCGATTTTTGTTGAATGGAATTCAGGCGCGGCCGGCCGCGTAAATTAAAACTTATAGGTGCAGTCATGAGTTCAATCAGTGCCATTAAATTAAAACGCCAGGATCGCCGTAAGGCTCGGATTCGCGGTGTGGTTCGCGGAACCACCGTGCGCCCAAGGCTGTCGGTATTCCGCAGCTTGAAAAATATCTCGGTGCAGATCGTTGACGACACCACCGGAAGAACGCTGGTGTCCGCCAACACGCTGGAAAAAAACCTGCGCGGTACCACCGGCAGCGGCGGGAACGTGAAAGCGGCAGTCCTTATCGGCAAACAAATTGCCGAACGTGCCAAGGAAAAGGGTATCGACAAGGTCGCGTTTGACCGGGGCGGATATCGCTATCACGGCCGCGTAAAGGCTTTGGCGGATGCCGCCCGTGAAGGTGGCTTGCAGTTTTAAGGCTTCGCCCGTGTGGCGAGCCGGCGCTTGCGGAGATAGGAACTTCGCAAGGCATGAATGTTGAGTTGTCAGGTTTAAGAAAACAGGTATAGACAGGTTCGATTATGGCAGAACGCAATTTTGATGAAGATCGTGGCCTTGAGTCCAGTACAGTTGGCGTGTTCCGAAGCGCCAAGGTTGTCAAAGGCGGTAAGAATTTTTCTTTCGAGGCGCTGGTAGCCGCGGGAGACCGCAACGGCAGTCTCGGTTTGGGATATGCCAAGGCCAAGGAAGTGCCGGCGGCTGTGGAAAAAGCCACCAAAGATGCCCGCAAGCGGATGGTGCAAATTTCGCTTAATGGCGGAACGATTCCCCATGAAGTTCTCGGTCGCTTTGGTGCCAGCCGCATTAAGCTTGTGCCGGCCCGCCCCGGAACGGGCGTGAAAGCCGGACGTTTTGTCCGCCCCTTATTGGAGCTTGTCGGTATTCGTGATGTGTTGACCAAGGCCTACGGTTCTACCAATAAAAAGAATCTTTGCCGCGCCACGCTGGTGGCGCTGGAATCGCTTCGCACCAAGGAAGTTATTGAGCAGAACCGCGGCGTTACCATCGGCTGATGCCCGGTTGCTGATTTTAGCGGGTTGGTTTAAACCGATAGCCGCAGCAGGAGATATTTAAGATGATGATTCATGAAATTACCGCTTTGGCCGGCGCTCATAAGAAACGCAAGCGCATTGGCCGCGGCGAAAGCAGCGGACATGGCAAAACCTCCGGTCGCGGCACCAAGGGCAGCGGTGCCCGTGCGGGCGGTGGGCCGGCGTTCGGATCTGAAGGCGGAAATTTGCCGCTGTTTCGGCGCATTCCCAAGCGCGGCTTTAACAACAATTATTTCGCGCAGAAATTCAGCGTGGTCAATGTCCATGATTTGAACCGTTTCTTCCAGGACGGCCAAACTGTGGATTCCGCCGCCCTGATTTCAGCCCGGCTGATTCGTGATGAAAAATTACCTGTGAAGATACTCGGTGACGGCCAACTGTCGCGCAAGCTGCATGTGGTAGCCGGGAAATTCAGCAAGCAGGCGGAAAAGAAAATCACCGATGCCGGCGGCAGCACAAAAACTCTGGAACTTGACCGCAACAAGGACAAAGTGAATCCGAAAACCGGCCGCTTCCGTCCGCGCCACACCGAATCGGAAAAAAAGGCCTGATTCCGTAAGGTGTGATTTTTCAGTCAGGCCGCCGGAGCACCAGGTGATTTGGCGTATGGCGCGTCAGATTGTTAAAATACATGGCTTGGCGGTGCGTGTCCGCAGTACGAAGTTTTTTAGGTTTCCATGCCGGTGAGGGCATTTTTGCAGCGAGGTAGTTTTGTTTCGGACCATCCTGAACATTTTCAAAATACCCGAGTTGCGAACCAAGCTCCTGTTTACCATCGGGTTGTTGTGCGTCTACCGCATCGGATTTTATATTCCGCTTCCCGGGGTTGATACGCACGCCTTAAGTTCATTTGTCAGCAGTTCCAGCTCTTCTCCGCTGGGGCAGATCAGCAGTTATTTGAGCCTCTTTTCCGGCGGAAATTTAGGACTAAGCACCATCTTTGGTCTGGGCATCATGCCCTATATCAGTGCCGCCATTATTTTTCAGTTGCTCGGAACGGTCATTCCTTCGCTCGAAAAGCTTCAGAAGGAAGGCGAGCCGGGTATGCGGAAAATCAATGAGTGGACCCGCTATGCTACGGTCGTACTGTGTCTCATTCAGTCATTTGTCTGGATGGGTTATCTGACACACTCCTCGGCCGGCAGCCCGCACGGTTTTTTATACGCGGACACCTTTTATCATCATTACACGCTGTTCTGGATTTCGGGTCTGGTAGCTTTGACCGCCGGCAGTGTATTTTTAATGTGGCTGGGCGAGCAGATTGACGCTTACGGCATTGGTAATGGCGTATCGCTGATTATTATGGCTGGTATCGTTGCCCGAATGCCCGCGGCTATTCAGGATGTGTGGGATCAATCCTCTTTCCGCGTTTCCTCGGCTGGTTCGCATCCTTATGGTATCGGCACGGTGCTGTTTTTAATCGCGGCATTTGTTGGTGTTTCCGCAGCGGCTATTACGCTGGAAATGGGGCAACGCCGGATCGGTATTCAACAGGCCAAACAAATGCGCGGTCGTCGCATGTACGGCGGCATGAGCAATCAATACCTGCCTCTGCGGGTGAATCATGGCGGGGTCATGCCGATTATTTTCGCCAGTTCTTTGATTCTGATTCCCAACGTCCTGCTGGGATGGCTGGCTCCGCGGTTTGGACAATTCTACGCCTTTCAGGTGATGCAGGAGGCGCTGGAACCGGGCCACTACATTTACATTGTGCTCTATGTCATCATGATTTTCTTCTTTTCATATTTCTGGAACACTGTGCAGTTCCAGCCCAAAGAAATGGCCGATCAACTGCGGGATTACGGTAGCTTTATTCGTAACCTGCGTCCCGGCCCGCGCACGGCTGAATATCTCGAACAGG
>JAKAZF010000038.1 GCA_021826605.1 Planctomycetota bacterium
GTGGACGTCGCGGCATAGAGCACCGTGGTGATAACCCGGTGGTTGGTCGGCGGCACTGGATCAACCATCTGATTAGCGTCCGCTGCTCTGCGAGTAGTGACGGTGACGGTTTGCCTCAATACGATGGTACGGCCGCGCCGCAAATGCAATCGCCGATGCCCTGCGATCTGATAAGATGAAAAACTTCGTAAAATTAAAAAATGACATAATAGCGATTTTTTCTAAGCCTTTTACGTATGGATGTCTGATAATAGTTTATTGGATTGCCAATAAGCTTCGGGCGGCATGGAACGCCGCCGCAAGGCGTCAGGAACGCGCGACGGGATTACAACATGACTTCAAGGGCTACGATACTTCAGCGGATGATCGCCGTGACAGCCGGGGGCTTTTTTTTCATTAGCGCGGCTGTGGCAGCGGGCGGGGACCGGGGAAATTATCAATCCGGCGCGTCACGCCCGGGAGATGCGAGCGGCCGCAGTGGAAGTTCCACTGATTTTCCTGCTCCTGGAAAGCCGCAATTAGGTTATACGCAGCGTGTGGCGCTGGCCTGGCAGATCGCATTGGCGGCGAATAATTTTTCACCGGGGATTCTGGATGGCAACTTCGGCCCCCATTCACGCACCGCATTAAAAGAATATGCGGCACGTTTTTTTCCGGGCGTTAATCCTTTTGATCCGCATAATCCAGCGGTATTTAATGCGTTGGGCGTGGATGTGAAAGATGTTATTACGCAATACACCATCACGCAGGATGATGCGGATTCGGTGGGACATTTGTATTGGACCTGGCGGAAAATGGCGGCCGGGACGCGTATGCCTTACGCCTCATTGGAAGATTGCCTGTGCGAAAAATTTCACTGCACGGAAAGCCTGATGCGGGCGCTGAACCCGGATGCGGATCTGGAGAATTTATCAGTGGGGCAGACCTTGAATGTGCCGGACATCCGGCCCTTTCCCGGCTCGAATGATTTTGGCAATCCGGGCGGCCTGCAGGCGGTGATTCAGGAAGATAAGCAGACGTTTCCGGAAGTGAATGTAGCGTATCTGACGGTGAATCTGGCCGAGAAGGCGATTCGGGCCTACAACCGCCGCAATCAGGAGGTGGCGCTATTCTGGTGTTCCATTGCAGCGCATAAGGCGGATTTGCCGACAGAGGACGGCGTGATTAAAGATATCGCCCTTGATCCAAACTACACGTTCCGCCCTTCCATGTACCCTCAGTCGCATATTGATCATCGCTTAATTATTCCGCCCGGCCCGCGCAATCCTGTGGGCATTGTGTGGATGGGGTTGGATTTGCCCGGCGTGGGCATGCACGGCAACCCCGTGCCGCAGCACATCGGCCTGACCGGTTCGCACGGTTGCTTCCGGATGTGCAACTGGGATGCGGTGCATCTGCTGACCATGGTACATATTGGTCTGCCGGTCATTATGATCAATCCGAAAAAGCCCATCCCACTTACCGTGGCCCTGCCCGCAGGCATTAACCCGCCCGGTCTGCCGGAGCAATCCGAATATGCCGACTCGCGCACCGCAACGCTCACAGACGCCGGCCGTTACCAGCGCCAACCTCCATCAAACCGATAGAAATTCATCTATCGTCAGGCCATTATGGAGGTCTCGAAGGATAGAAGCTTCGTATTTATCCGCGTGATCCGCGCAATCCGCGGTCTTTTTTTCCGTCCATTTTGAACTGGTTCCAGCGCGCCGAGATTTTAGCGCGGGTCCCTCTCAAACCCCGCCTCCCCTGCCGCACGACCTCACTGCGTGCCCTAATTTCTTACTGTGACAAGCACCGGGGTCGCCACAGAAAATATGTTTTCACCGGCTGAACCACCGCGATCACAGCGGAGACACAGAAAAAACCGGCGGCCCGCAGGTGCATTGCAACTACGGGCCGCCGGGTGAGTTATTGCGGGAATTGGGCCTGAACCTTTTGGTTTCAGCCCGCTTTTTTGTGGGCGTAATAGGCGGGCATCGGGCTGCCAAGTTTTTTCCACTGGGCGATGACTGCTTCGGCCTTGCCGGCGCTATTAAGTACATGGAGCTTGCGCTGCACCATGGAAATAATGGCGTCGCGTGCCGGGCCGAGGTAATTGCGCGGATCAAATTCCGCCGGCTTGGTGGCAAAGACTTCGCGAATCTTCGCCGTCATGGCGAGGCGTAGATCGGTGTCGATGTTCACTTTGCATACGCCATATTTGCGCACCGCCATGGAGATTTGATCTTCCGGAACGCCTTTGGCGTTGGGCATAGCGCCGCCGTACTTGTTGACCAGATCAATAAATTCCTGTGGCACACTGCTGCTGCCGTGCATGACCAGGGGAATTCCGGGGCAGGTTTTCATGATTTGTTCAATGCGGTCAAACGCCAACTTGGCTTCATGTTTGAATTTGAACGCCCCGTGGCTGGTGCCAATGGCGACGGCCAGGGAATCCAAGCCGGTTCTTTTGCAGAAATCGGCGGCCTGCTGCGGATCGGTGAGGAACTTTTCCACATTTTTTTCATATTCGTGGGCATCCATGCCGACCACATCTTCTTCAATACCGCCGAGCATTCCGAGTTCAGCCTCAACCACGACCCCGGCGGCGTGGGAAACTTTGACGGCTTCCGCGGTGAGTTTCACGTTTTCCTCATACCCATGGTGGCTGCCGTCAATCATGACGCTGGTGTAGCCGTCGTTGATGCAGGTTTTAATCAAATCAATGGTGTCGCCATGATCGCAGTGGATACACACCGGAACTTCCGGATGATCTTCCACAGCGGCGTCGATGATATGTCTGAGGTAGCGGATGTTGGCATATTTGCGTGCCCCCTTGGAAATCTGGAGGATGCAGGGGCTTTTTTCTTTGGCGCAGGCTTCGATAATAGATTGTGCTAATTCCATATTGTTGACGTTGAACGCGCCGATGGCAAAGCCGCCGTCATAAGCGAGATCAAACATGGGTTTGGTGGACATCAATGGCATGGTTTATTACTCCTGTATTGCTTGATACTACAATTCCAAAACACACTCCAAGCCCAATATTGTAGAGAAATCTGTTCGCGCTGACTAGTGGCAAACGGGGGCGGCGTTTTTCGGGGGCGTGACGGAGTGACTTTCCATCCGTTTTTTCTTTGCTTTTCACGCCTGAACATAGTACAAATATGTTGATGGTTTGCCCGGCACGAGATTTATTCTCGTGATCAAATTCCCGGGCGGCGGTTAAATTGACAACGCACGTAAGCAGTTCGCAACGAATAGGGGTAGAAATGTGAAGAAATTCACGCCCATTTTAATCAGAATATCACGCAGCGGGCGGTGGGGTGCCGCATGGAGTCGGCCTGCCCCCCTTTCGACCTGATCTGGACAAGGAGCCGGACATGAAGCCTCCGGAGAAAAAACAACAGATTGTCATGATGTGCCCGTCATGCGCGGGAGCATTGGATCATACGCATATCAAAAAGCCCTTTTTGCCATTTCTTTTTAAGCCCCCCAAAATCCGTTGTCCGCATTGCAGCCGCCATAGCGAATACAAAGAAACCAACATCATGGCCGAGTCTTATCAGCATTGGCAGGAACAGTTGCGACATCAGGTGGAGGCATCGTTAAGCTATTTGCCGACCATGACGCGGGAAGAATGTTTTGCGGTGCTGAACCCGAAGCATTTTGATGATAACATTCATCATGCCCATCAACTGCGGGACATGGAAAAATATATTGCGCAAGTGTTCAAACCAGTCTTGCGCGACCGGGCGCTGGGCCATGGGGATTGCGAATTGCTGCTGACTCCGTTTCAACACCACGGGGTCGCGAAAGCCCTGAATATTTATGGCCACTGCGGCCACGAACATAACACCGAGGCGTGGACCCTGCTGATTACCCGTTTGGGCAACAAGGAATTTTTAACCTGCTTGACCGCCAGTAGCCCAACTGTGGATATCGGTTCCATTTTGGACACGCAAGGTGCCGTGTCGATTTGGCCGACATCGCGTGCGGCAACGGCGCCGTGAGGCAAGGCGTCAGTAATGGCAGAAAGTTCAGTAGGAGCAGTATATTCAGTATGTGCGGCGATCAGCAAAGGCCACGAAGCGCTGAAATGGGGCACCTGCATCTGTTAAACAAAATAGCAGCGCCTCCAAAACCTTCCAACTCCCAACTCCTGACTTCTAACTCCTTCCACCGCCGCGTCGCGCGCTATTGCGCGACGGAGGCAGCGTTATTGAATGCAGTCAGCGACTCTGCGCCCGGGCGTACCGTGTGCTGGGGTGATAATACCAGCAGGGTTCTCTGGCCGCGCAGGAGCAGGTTTCTTCGCATAAGCTGTAAGCGCCGCATTAAACGTGGATTTTTTGGCACATTACCGCCCAGCCATTGGGTAGTATTCCACGCCGGCATGGAAAAGGCATCCAGCACAGCAAGCGTGCGGATGGTCACGCCCGGCTCATGCGGCACCAGCGGCCACAATTGGGTGGTGGGAATGAGAAAGGCAACCTGCTGATGCTTTTCCCACGCACTTTGCATCAGGTGCAGTTCGATGCCGTGAAGCTGCGCCAGGGGTTTGGCTTCCCATTGGCCACCGGCGGTCTTCCGCCCCAGCAGACGGGCGTAGAGGTCCGCGCGGGCCTGCTGGAAGGGAATGGGGCCGGAATGAGTTGCGACATGATTAAATTGCTGAAAAGCCTGCGGTGAAAAAATGGAGGCGGAATAGAGTTTGTATCCACCCATGCTATTGAGATAATTACACATTTGCTCATCTGCAAAAACCACGCTGCCGGGTTTTAGCTGTTGCCTTAGCGCCTGCCGCGCCGCGATGAGTTGCAGCTTCTGACCCTTGGCATTGAGCAGTTGGGGCGTGATGGTATAGGCGCTGTAACCGGTGCTGACTGACGTCAGCACGCCCACCACCAGTGCGCGGGATGCGGCATTGGGGCCGGCGGCCCGGGACAAAAACCAGAGCGCCACCATGATCAGGGCGGGAAAAATATCCAGAAAAAACCGCAGATAACCGGTTGTGAAATCATTGGTCGGTGCCCAGTAATAAAAAAGGTAAACCACCGCACTGGGAATAACCCATAATCCAACCGCCAGCGCCAACTTCCGACGACTCCAGAACAGACGGATCAGCCCCGCCATGGCCAGCGGAAAAAGCAGGAATAATCCAAGGTTCTCCATCTGTTCCAGCAGGCTTTGCCAGTTGCCCTGGCGCGGTATCACGCCCGTGGGGTTGCCGATGAAATAATGCCAGGCAAAACCGGTCTGCTCTTTACAGAACCAGTAACCCGTGCGCCAGGGCGCGCCGAAAGATGCCCAGTTAACCAATGCCAGAATCCCCACGGGCACAGCAAACGCCAGCAGCACGGTCAGGCCCTGCCGCCAGGAACGTCGGCGCTCCTGAACTGCCATGACGATCACCGCCAGCAGAGGCAGGCACCAGAGAAATTCTGTATATCGAATGCTACAGCAGAACCCCAGAGCCGCGCCGGCAATAATGCCGCGCCAGGTGCCGCCTTTGCGCCACCAGCTTAAAAGAGCCCAGAATCCCAGCACGGTAAAGCCCAGGGCTGCGCCATGCGAGTTGGCATCATCAGCATACGTGAGCGTAACAGGATTCAGCCCCAGCCAGATCACGCCGATCAATGCCATGAACGGATCGAGAAGTGATCGGAAAAGTAAATAGGCAAAAAATAGAGCCATAACCGTGCAGATCGGATCGACAAGGTACATTGCCGACGGGCGGTAGATCATGCGGGCGATCGCGCCGAGAAACCCCACGCCGGGCGGATATTTGGCAAAAATTTTGCCGTCCGGCGTAAGCACCATCATGCGGCCGGCAAATTGCAGCGGATTGTGCGGCCGAAAATAGAGCCGCCCGTGCTGGCTTAAAAGCCGCGCTGTAACCATGTAACCATTCTGATCCACCCCCGGATGCGCAGGCTCATAAAAGCTATGCAGCAGCAGAGCGTACAGGATCAGAAAAACCGTCAGGAGAAATCCCGCAACAAGTGATCGCCTTTCCGGCAGCGATTTGCCGGGAAAAGCTGCATCCTGGCTGCTTTCCAAATTGTGATTATTGTTAGCCGATGCAGCAGTCAACGTCTGAACTCCATGGAGGATGGACACGCTGTTGGTATAACGCAGAACAATATCGAAGGTTGCGGTCAACTGTTAGCGGACATGTGTTGACGTAACACGGGCCGCAGACCATACTCCGCGCCTTGCTTGAGTGCTGAATAGGCGGACGCATGGCGTTGTTACCGGGTAAAGTATCGCTGCTGGACGTTTCATCAGGAAGAGACCTGTCCGCAAAAATAGTCGAATTGACGCCCGGGCTTGCGCGGGCCCGAATTGATCGCGTCTGGTGGAATGATCTCGACGCAACATCGACGAAAAACTGTCCGGAAGACCGAGATTGGAAGTGGGCGGACATTGCCGCACAAGCTCAGGGCTGCCGAGATTTTATTTGCGTTGGGGTGAGTGTGGCGGATACTGACGAGATTTGCGGTGCCATGCTTTACCAGGTTGGCGCTGCGTCATTCTTTAACCCTGCTAACCTCGCCATTGAGGTTCTGCTCTTGGCTACGAAACCAACGAGCCGCGGGCTGCTCTTGGCGAACCTGGGTTATCGGGGTGTTGGGTCTGCGCTGCTCCTGCAGGCCGTCGCCCACAGCTATGGTCTCGGCCTGAAGGGCCGCACAGTGCTGAGGTCAATCCCCGCGGAAGCGACAATTCAATTCTACAAGAAACGTGGATTTGATTCGCATTCCACGGAGCCGGACGGTAAAATCAAGATGGAGTTGAAGCCAGAGCATGCCCAAAGTTGGCTGCGAAATAAAGGGTTGGCTTTATGAAAACGCATATGACCTTATCTAAGCAGGAACAAGAACCTTATTCCATCGGTGATTCCAAGGTAGTTGCACAGTTCCTGGAATCTTTGCCGAGGAAATCGCCATTTCCCGGCGATCCGTTGGCAAACCACATTCACCAACTTCTGGAGTTGCACCCTGCCGTTAAGCTGAAATTCAGAGGCGTTAAGCTGGCCGATCTGGATTCCCCAACCAAGCAGAGCTTGCTGGACGATATCAACGCTGTTCTGGGAATTCGGCCGCTGACGGGCCGATAGCTGCCATGATGGATTTGTTAGACGCCTTATTCATCTCGAAGGAAAACTTTCCAAAAGGGCCTGAGGCGGTTGCCGCCCGCCTTGGTGTCGAAGTTTGCTTTAAACCGCTAGCTGGCTGCGCCGGCTGGTGTATCCAAAATAACAACATTATCCGGATCACTATCAATAACACGATGCCATCCGTGCGCCAACGTTTTACGCTTGCCCACGAATTAGCTCATCTGCTTTTAGGAAGCAAGTCCGAAGTGCGCTCTGATGCCGAGTACTTCGGGTCGAACCACAGTGAGGAAAAAGCCGCGGACCGTGTGGCGGCGGAAATGTTGTTACCCAAGGAAGAGATTCAGCGGATTGCCGGCGCACCGCCCGTGGATGCTGCAACTATCCGAAAACTTGCCAAGAAAGCAAATGTTTCACCGGTAATGGTGGCGTGTCGTATTACCGAATTGGCGCAACCGCTCGGCCTTGTGAATGCCGCCGTCGTGAGCTTTAAGGGAGATAAAATCGCATGGATATGGTCGAAGGCCCTGACGGTACCAAGTGAAAAGGCGCGAACGCTGCTGAGGCGTACCCGCGAGGCTTCTGGGGGGACGTTTCATTTATCCAGCGGGGCCGGCGAGACAATTTTTGCGTCGGCCATTGACTCGCCCATCCAGACTTGCCTCTTCATTCAGGTGTTGCCAGTGTCCACTGACAATGCCCAAGGTCGTGGCCAGATTCTTATAGAGCTTGGAAAATGGCTCTTCGAGGGTAATGCGTCATTCCGAGGGCAGGTCAATGGCTGTCTGAGCAGCTTTAAGGCAACTGCCGGGAATGAAGATATAGATAATGCCTTGCGGCTCTTCAACGAAAAATATATTGGTCGATGGACCGGTGCCACTGGAGACCGAATGCGCGACCCACGCGGTCAGAAGTATCTGCGGCTACGGCTTGAGGAATGGACTCGGCGAGGAAGATAGGCGGTCCCCTCGCCGCGCAAACGGGACAGTCTGGACCCGTTCCAATTCCGGCGGCTGCTTGGACAAGCTGCCAGCCGTGGCCGTTTCATCCGTGCCACGCGTAGGCCGCCAAAATGCGCGCCGAAAGCCGCCTGAATCGGCATCGCTTCTATCTAATGGTCCAGAATCGGGGGCGTGGCAATATTGCCGCGCAATACAGACGCGGACGGATATTTGCATGTTGCATTCCCGAGGCTGCAATGTTATCATCTGTCTATCCGGATGAAAGGATGGATACGAATGCACATTGCTGATATTCTAGCCCGTGACACAACCACGTTTTCGTTCGAGTTCTTCCCGCCGAAAAGTGATGCGACGGCTCAGACGCTTTTTGAGCACATCACCCGTCTGGAATCGCTGAAGCCTTCATTTGTGTCCGTCACGTATGGTGCCGGCGGCTCCACGCGCGACCGCACCCACGCGCTGGTGATGCGGATCAAGCAGGAAACAACACTGGATCCGGTGCCGCATTTGACGTGTGTGTGCCATAAGCAAGCGGATATCAGCGCGATTCTTCAGCGTTACGCCGCGGCGGGGGTTAGCAATATTCTGGCCCTGGGCGGTGATGCCCCGCGCGATGTGGCGGGTTATGATCGTGCGGAGGATGATTTTCATCATGCGTCGGACCTGGTGGGCTTTATCCAGGCGTTTAATCAAAGCGGAACGCACGCCGATAAGCGGGGGCTGGGCATTGGCGTGGCGGGTTTTCCCGAGGGGCATCCCTCAACGCCCAATCGCCTGCAGGAAATGGATTATCTGAAAGCCAAAGTGGATGCCGGGGCGGATTATATCGTCACGCAGTTATTCTTTGACAACCATGATTTTTTCGATTTTCAGGAACGGTGTGAACTGGCCGGCATACGCATTCCAATTATCGCGGGCATTATGCCCATTACGAGCCTGAATTCCATGAAGCGCATGGCGGAAACCGCGCTGGGTGCCCATTACCCCGCCAAGCTAATCCGATCCGTCAATCGCTGTAATGGTGATCCTGACGCGGTGCGCCGCGTGGGGGTATTATGGGCTACCGAGCAATGCCGGGGGCTGCTGGATCAGCAGGTGCGGGGAATCCATTTTTACACGCTAAATAATTCCGAAGCCACACTGGAAATCTACCGCAACCTCGGAGCACGCGACAGCAGTAATCTGCGGTGAGGCGGTGACTTGGGTTATGGGTTACGGGTGTGTTACAGATTACAGGTTACAGTGGGTTACACGATTCAGGAAAAGACGCAGCGCGGCCCAGCAAGATTTGAGCGAAGCGCTTCCAAAGCATTCTAACTCCTAACTCCCAACTCCTAAATTCTAACCCAGGTATATTGAACCGCACGGCGTATGCTTCTATTATGGCATACGTTGATTATGCCCTGATATCTGCGGGCAGGGGATTTTGGCTGCGGGAGGAATTGTGTCATGACCCGGAATTTTAAGCGGCGGATTTATTGCGATAATGCCGCCACGAGTTTTCCCAAGCCGCCTCAAGTACTTCAGGCGATGGTTCATTACGCCCAGAATATTGGGGCTTCCGCCGGGCGCGGGGCGTATGCCGAGGCCCGACAATCGGCTGAAGTCATTCGCACGTGCCGGCAGCGGCTTAACAAGCTTTTCAACGGCGAAAATCCCGATCATTTTATTTTCACGCTGAATTGTTCGGACGCTTTGAATATGGTAATTCATGGGTTGCTGAAACCTGGGGATCATGCCATCTGCTGTGCCATGGATCATAACAGCATTCTTCGCCCGCTGAATGAATTAACCGCGCGTGGAATTATTTCCCATACGCGGGTAGCCGCGGAAGCCGGTACGGGATTAGTAGATTCCGCCGCTATTTGCGCAGCTGTCACTCCGCGCACGCGGCTTATTGCTCTGGGGCATGGCAGTAATGTTACTGGCACCGTGCAAGATATCCGGGAAATCGGCAGGCTCGCGCGGGCCGCCGGGGTGCCTTTGCTGGTGGATGCCGCTCAAACTGCGGGTCATCTTCCGATTGATGTTCAAGCGGATGGCATTGATTTTCTGGCATTCCCCGGTCACAAAGGGTTACTGGGGCCGCTGGGCACGGGGGTATTGTATATCCGGCCCGGATTGGAAAAACAGTTAATCACGGTCCGTGAAGGGGGAACGGGTTCTGTAAGTGACCGCGATACGCAGCCGGAGTTCATGCCCGACCGCTTTGAAACCGGATCACACAATGCTCCGGGTATTGCCGGTCTTTCCGAGGGTGTGCAATGGATTTTAGATCAGGGCATTGAGGCTGTGGCAGCGCATCAACGCGCCTTGTGTGAGGCATTCATCGCCGCCGTTACCGCAGTGCGGGGCTTGGAATATTTTGGTCCGCAAAGTTCTGCGGATCGTGTGGGGGTTTTCAGCGTGCGAATTAAGGGCATGGATCCGCTGGAACTCGCGGACGAACTGGAACAGGATTTCGGCATTCTCACGCGCCCTGGTTTGCATTGCGCCCCGGCGGCCCATCAAACCATCGGCACGGATCAAAGCGTTTCTCCCGGCGGCATGGCCGGTACCACGCGCTTAAGCTTCGGAGCCTTTAACACCCTGGAGCAAATTCAAATCGTAACCGCTGCCCTTACCACAATAGCCACTCGACAAGCCAGTCAGCCAAACGCACCGGATTGTCATCCGGTGCTCGCGGGGCGCGTCGTGTAATAGAGCACCGTGGTGATAACCCGGTGGTCAGTTCGCGACACGGAGTCAACCACCGGATTATCATCCGGTGCTCCCGGAGCGCACGGTGTTCAAGAAAAAAGGTACCTGACACCTTTGTTTTGATCAGTTTATCCGCGTGATCAGCGAAATCCGCGGTTTCTGTTCGGACGGTTGTGGTGTACGTGCCGCCGAGGCCTGTGAGCAAATAAAGGTACCT
>JAKAZF010000039.1 GCA_021826605.1 Planctomycetota bacterium
TGTGATCGGCTACGGTCCGAATCCTCTGGAATGCCTGGACACGGTCATCGAAAATTGTGAATTCACCATTATGGGTAACCATGATTTTGCCATTTTCTATGAACCGTTTAACTTTAATACCGCTGCCGAAAATGCCGCCTACTGGACCCGCCAGCAATTTGAAAGTGACCCCGACCGCACGCGGCGCAATCGGCGGTGGCGGTATCTCGGCGGCATGCAGACACGCATGATGCACGAACGATTTATGGCGGTGCACGGATCGCCTCGCAGGCCCATTAACGAATATATTTTCCCGGATGATATCTATTCCGCTTCGCAGAAAATTGCCCTGATTTTTGAACGGGTCAGCCATTTATGTTTTGTGGGGCATACGCATGTGCCGGGCGTTTTTGTGGCCCAGCCTGATTTTTATTCACCCGATGATCTGAATAATCGCTATGACATCACTGAAGAAAAGGCGGTTATTAATGTCGGCAGTGTCGGGCAGCCACGCGATCATGACCCGCGTTCGAGTTTTGTGATTCTGCATCCGGGGCATGTGGAATTTATCCGCATGGCGTATGACATTAACACCACTGTGGACAAGGTGCGATCCATCGATGCCTTGGACAATTTCCTGGGCCAGCGCCTGCTGGAGGGTGCATAAACTCCCCCCGGGCATCCGGCAAAGAGAGCAGCATTAAACACACCTGGAGCAATGGAAAGATTATGGATATAAAAAAGATCATCCAGCTTGTGCTGATTGCCCTGATTGCCGGTCTGGGCATGAATTTAATCATGGAGCATTTCTTCAGCAAGCACCCCGGCCCGGTGCCTGCGGCGGTTGCGCCAAGTCCCAGGGGGCCGCAAATTGAATCGGTCAAGTCAATCCCGGCGCAGGTGGTGCGCTTAGGCTCCAGCGCCAAAGCGCAGGGGAAAAAGTATCTTCTGGCCATGTGGGTGGATAATGTTTCAGCCGGGCTGAAACGTGTTGAACTCAACGCCTTGCAATATCGCATGTCGGTCAATTCATCCAAGCCGCTGGTGCTGATGATACACCGTAAAGGATCGCCACTGGCATATTCCACAAGGGCCGTCACGGTTAATGGCGTGCGGTATGATGTTGGCAATCTGGCGTGGTCGTATGCATCCCCGGTAAAAGCCGGCGCTGTTAAGGCGGTGCTGGAGTTAAAGCTGGAGGACCTGCACAACAGGCCCCTGGTATTATTGAAAAAGATTTTCCAGATCAATCCGGATAATTATCAGGTTACTATTACCCAGGAAATAGAAAATCTCACCGGCAAGCCTGAAACGGTGCGGGTGCGTATGCTTGGGCCTACCAATCTGCCGCAGTCGGATCGGGAAGCGGATTTGCGGACTTTCTGGTGCACCGGCTATCGGGCGGCCAGCAAATATCTGGATACTTCAGGCTTTCCCCATCCCGGCGTGCAGCCGCTGCTGGCGGCCGATGTGCAACCGGT
This sequence comes from Planctomycetota bacterium, assembly GCA_021826605.1. Next base: position 1,461 of record JAKAZF010000039.1, read on the forward strand.
GCCCCTGGGAGATTTCACGGGGCAGAATCCGCTGCTGTGGATCGCCTCTTCCAACCGCTTTTTTACCAGCATTATGCGGCCGCTGCCTTATGGGCCGGTGAAAACACTTCCGCTGGATAACGGCGGGAGCATCCCTGCGATCAATTATCTGAAATCCGCCACGCTGGCACGTGTGGATCCTGAAGCCTTGCAGGCCAATCCGCGCGGCGTGCTGGCGGTGCGGCTGGTCAGCAAGAATCTGCTTCTGGCACCTCACGAAACGACGGGTATGCCGCTGGCGGTGTATATGGGGCCGCTGAAGCGCTCTTTACTTCTGGGTTCGGCTAAAGCCACTCCCGGTACACCGGCGTATGAGTATCATCTGTACAATTATCTGGCGGTGATTGATTTTGGCCGGGGCAGTTATTGTGCTTTCTGCACATTTTCCTGGTTGTCGCTGATTATTCTGAAAATTCTGGATCTGATCCATCATTACATCGTGGGAAATTATGGTGTTGCGATCATGATTCTGGTGCTGGCGGTGCGCCTGATGCTGCATCCTCTGACGCGCTGGGGACAGGTCAACATGACCACCATGCAGCGCAAAATGGCCAAGGTACAACCGGAAATCGACCGCATCCGCACTAAGTATGCCAAGGATAAACAGCGCCAGCAGTCGGAAATTATGGCCATGTACAAGGAACGCAATATCAATCCGGCGGCCAGTGTGCTGGGGTGTTTGCCTATGCTGCTGCAAATGCCGATCTGGATTGCACTGTATTCCGGCCTGGCCGTGGATATCGACCTGCGGCAGGCGGGATTTATCCCGGGATGGATTACCAATCTGGCCAACCCCGATACGCTGGCCACATTTCATACACCGTTTTCCGTCTGGTTTCTCGGGTATACCTATCACGGACAGAATTTTATTTCGATCAACCTCCTGCCCTTGCTTTTAGGCATCGTGTTTTTTTTCCAGATGCGCTTTCAAATGAGATTGGCTCCCACGCCAACGGATCCGCAGCAGGCGCAGACCCAGAAAATATCCCAGTTTATGGTTATTCTTTTTCCGGTGTTTTTATACAACGCCCCCTCCGGATTGAACTTGTACATCTGCGCCAGTACGCTCGGCGGCCTGGTTGATACCACCCTGGTGCGCCGACACCTCAAACGAATCGAAGCCCGGCAAGCCTTGGCGGATACGGTCATTGACCGGAAAAAAGACAGGTAACACCAGGCCGAGAACTTGTTTTCCGGCAAGCGTTCACTGCGATCCGGTTCGTGCGCGCAAGCCTGCACCACAATGCGGACATTCCGGAGGCGCAGATTTTGACACGTTTCGCCGGTAGCCCGGCGATAGAATCTCCGTACCGCAGGCATCTTGGCTGGATCCGGCGGCGGTGCTTTTTTGCGGGGGCGGTCGGCGGGCGCTCTTGGTCCCCATGCGTAATGAAAACGCAATATCCAGGCACGCGAGTCGCGGCAAAAGTTAGGATGACGGACGGCTTAACGGTATACTTGTTAGAGTTGAATATCCGGTTAGGATAAGAAAATGGCTTTACTAATGCTCGGAAATTCCAATGTCTGACCAACAACCACGGCTCAAGCTGACATTCACCGGCGAGGGATTTCGTCAGGGTGCGGTGCCGCTGACTGTCGTCGCGGCGAAGCTTCTGTCGCTGCAGCAGGCCATGTTTCATGCGGCTGCGGCAGCTTCAGGTCATAGCGGCTTGCGGCGGGGCCTGTGGTTTAACCGGTTCCGTTCAGCGGCTGAATTGACCTTTGCCGCGTCCCACCATAGCGAGTTGGTCATTGAGGCTGAACTGGCGGTTAATCCCGTGTTGGACAACAACTTCAATATCGGTCAGCAATCCGTCGACATACTTTTTGATGTCGCGGTTGCGATAAACACGGATCATCTTGAGCAGGTGAAGCTCAATCGATTTGATCGGGATTATATGGTCCGGGCCATTGAAGGCCTCATGCCGAATTTGGGAGACCAGTATTCCGTAGTCTTGGAAAACTGCCAGCCAAACAAGCATCCGGCGGTTACGCTCACGGCGGATGCGCGGGCGCGAATCAAAGCCTTTGTCCCCCAGGGCCAGCAAGGGTTTGATACTGAGGAAGTCACCATTGTCGGGGAACTGATCAAGATACACGTTGATGCAGGCGATGACATGATTACTGTGCGCAGCCAGCATCGCGATATTGATTGCTTCTATGGTGATGCCATGCGTGACCAGATCGCCAATCTGATCGCAGGCTCCACGGTTGAAGTAACCGGATACGCCACGCTAAGTGATCGGGGTCAGGTCAGCAAGATGCACCAGGTGCTCAACGCTGAGCACGTGAGCATGGAACCTTTAAGGATTGCACGCTTCGAGCATGCAGGCCGGGTATATCATCTTGCGGATCCCCTTGCAGTGAATATTGAATATGCTGATGGATTATGGGTGTACAATCATCATGGCCTGAATCTGTGGGGGTATGCCGAGCGCCGAGAGATTGCACTGAAGAATCTGCATGCCGATTTTGCAGATCTATATGCGCAGATTGCGGAAGAAGCCCCCGACAACCTGGACGAAATAGCTGGGCAACTGCGAGAGCGGCTACGAAACATGGTGAGCTTTGTGGGGGGAAAACAAGCAAATGCCTAAGCCGGCTAAGGATGTAGGCGCAGCGCTGTGCCGCAAGGGGTTCCAATCGCACCAAAGCGACCATGTGTACTATTATTTTTATGCCGATGGCAGGAAGACAGCGGTTCGCACCAAGATCAGTCACGGCGAAAAAGAAATTGGTGACAATCTTCTGGCAGTAATGGCAAGGCAGGTCAAGTTGACCAAAAAGCTCTTCGGCGAGTTAGTCGACTGCTCTATGACGCAGGAACAATACCTCAGGAAACTTCGCGATGCCGGACATATAGGGAAAACGGCTCCTTCAAGGGATGATTAAAGTTTCTTTCTGTTGTGAATCGCTTTTTTTACTGTGACAGAGAAGCCGCATCATGAATTAATTGTTCTGCCATCGACGGCCAGTGCGGCTTCCCGAATGGCTTTCGGTAAATTGGGGTGGGGCGGCGGAAAAGGTGTCAGGTACCTTTGTTTCGGACTGCCCTGATTCACCGGAAGCATTGGAATAATTATTATACAAAAGCGCCGGGCATGAGATTAGCTATTATCGAGATTTGCTGCTATAATTGGCTATGCAGTGCTTGAGCATAACACTGCATGCCGTACGATTATCGCGGCTCCTTTTTGGTTAACCGCAAAACGGATCGCTCCGACGCCCTGCCCGTTCAAGCAACTACCGGCTTGTTCTTTCAATTGCGATGCTCAGCTTCGAATTGTGAATCCATATTCACAAAAGCCGCCCATATTTGCGATACTTGGAGGATCAGCCATGAAAAATAAAACGATTATTCTTTTGGTAGTACCACCGGGGCCCCGCCAGACGGTGGATCGCCCCCCCCCCCATTAAACTCGGTTCGGCCGGCAACTTTGCGGTACTCGCCGGTACTGCGGTAGACAGCACCGGTAAAACCTCTATTCATGGCGGGGATGTGGGGACCAGCCACGGCACCGACATTACCGGATTTCTGCCGACAACCGTGGCTTGGCCGCACACAACGCGTGCCGGAGATGCTACTGCACTCCAAGCCCACAAGGACCTTACCACCGCTTATAACGCTGCCGCAGCGATGCCCTCAACGCACGACCTTAGCGGCCAGGATCTTGGAGGGTTGACGCTGTTGCCCGGAGTGTATCATTTTTCCCTAGCAGCCACACTCAATGGGATCCTGACACTCAAAGACCAGGATGATCCCAACGCGCAATTCATTTTTCAGATTGGCACCACGCTGACAACCGCCAGCAACTCGTCGATTATTTCAATCAACGGTGGTGCGAGCACATGGCTGAAAGGTGCCGTTTTCTGGCAGGTCGGCACCTCCGCAACGCTTGGGACCGACAGCGCGTTCGCAGGAAATATTCTCGCCCGCGATGATATCACAATCAACACGGATGCCACGATCCGCGACGGCAGCGCGCTGTCGCAATTCGGGGGCGTTACGCTGGATTCCAATCGGATCACCAAAGGCGATCTGCCGCCCGCGTAAGGAGCGCGCCCCCACTGCAGCATTATGAATTAATTGTTCGACCATCGACGGCCAGCGCCGCTTCCCGAATGGCTTCCGGTAAACTGGGGTGGGCGTGGCAGGTTCTTGCGATATCTTCGCTGCTGGCTCCCATGGCCATGGCCATGACCGCTTCGGAAATTAAACTTGATGCCTGCGGGCCGAGGATATGCACGCCCAGTACGCGATCGGAGTAGTCATCGGCGAGAATTTTTACCATGCCGTGCGCTTCATCCATACATAACGCGCGGGCATTGGCGGTGAAGCGGAATTTTCCAATGCGGAATTTCACGCCCTGGGCGGTCAATTCCTCCTGGGTTTTTCCCACCCATGCCAATTCCGGGGCGGTATACACCACCAGCGGAATGGTGTCGTAATTCACGTGCCCCGCCTTGCCTGCCATTAACTCTACGGCAGCGACGCCTTCTTCCTCAGCCTTATGGGCCAGCATCGGCCCGGCGACCACATCACCGATGGCAAAAATATCTGCGGCGCTGGTCTGAAATGAATGGTTAATGGTGATTCGTCCGCGGGAATCCGTCTGCACGCCTGCCGCCGACAGATTCAAGTCCTGCGTATACGCCCTGCGCCCCACCGCGACCAGCACGACATCCGCGGGCAATTCGGTTTCCGCAGCCCCCGGCTTGGCATCTTTGCTGACAAAGCGCACTTTCAGACCGGATTTATCCTCTTTTATTCCGGTGGCCATAGAAGCAAAATGAAACGTGATCCCCTGCTCGCGCAGAAGCTTTTCCATCAGCTTGCTCATCTCCTCATCCGCCCCCGGCAGCGTGGTGTGGTAAATTTCCAGAACCGTCACCTTGGCACCCAGGCGGCTCCAGACGGATGACAATTCCAATCCGATGGCTCCTGCCCCGATCACCACCATTTTTTCCGGCACCCGGTCCAGCGCAATGGCGTGATCCGAATGAATAATTTTTTTGCCGTCAAATTTCAGGTTCGGCAGTTCAATGGGTGCCGAACCCGTCGCGATGAGAAATTTTTCAGCGGTAATGGATTTCTCACCCGAGGTGGATGTCACCTTTATGGTTTTGGCACCGGTAAAGGCTGCGGTACCGGTGATACGTTCAATTTTATTTTTCTTAAACAACCCGGCAATGCCGGTGGCCAGGGTATCAACCACTTTGTCCTTACGGGCCATGAGCACGGGTAAATCCATGGCCACATTTTGACAGGTAATACCGATGCGGCTGAAGCGGTCGCGCGCGGTAACAAATTTCTCTGTCGTCTCCAGCAGTGTTTTGCTGGGAATGCACCCCACGCGCAGACATGTTCCCCCGAGCTTCGGCTCCTTTTCCACGCATGCCACTTTCATGCCCAGCTGCGCAGCACGGATGGCCGCAGTATATCCGCCGGGGCCGGAGCCAATGACTACCAGATCATAATCCGAAGTTTTCGCCATACTATTTTCCTTCACATTCAGTCAGCCAATCGCGACGATCGCCAAGGCTGAAGCGTCCGTAAATCAGGTGCTGGTTTTCCGTGATGTTTCATATCACAGAGCCTCGCCGCACCGTCGCAAGGAGTTTTTCACTATATTCCTGCGCCCCGCCACTGGCAACCAGCCGCGCCTGCCGAGCGTGAATTTTTGCAGCGCATTTATCAAGCATGGCGTGAAGTGGAAATATTGCCACGCCGGCAGGAGGCGGTTATCCTTGCCTGCCCGCAGCGTTACGGGACGTGAATTCGCATTGATCGGAACATGAATTAATGAATGATCGTGATTTGGCTCTGGCAAAAGACCGGGCACAAAAGCTTTGGACTGCAATCATTGCATGGGGCATTGTGGCTGTCGCGTCGGTGGTTATTGCCATTCAAGCCTGGCATCGGCAGACGAAGGACTTGGCGCTGCCGCATCCAGGGGATATTAATGACTTCAACCGCTGGCTGCGGATGCTGCCGGAATTTTTACACCAGCACGCCGCCATTTCCGGCACGTCCTGGCCCATGCCGCCGTTTACTTTCGTTCTACTGGCACCGCTGTCATGGTTGTCCTACCCGGCGGCACAATTCACATGGGTATTGTGTAAACCGGTGATGCTGGCGATTATTTTCTATTCCGGAATGGCCATCATACGGCGCTGCGGCGGGAAAATTAATCCGTTGCCCATGGCGTTGATTCTGCTGGTCTGGCTGTGGCCCGTCATAGGCGATATGCAAGAAGGGCAGATGAATCTGCTGATGCTTACGCCTCTGGCGGCGGGATTGTTTCTTATTCAGATTGAGGAATTCTGGAGCGATGTGGCCGGCGGAATGCTTATTGCCATGGCAGTGGCCATTAAAGTTACACCGCTGATTTTTCTAGTGTATTTGCTATGGCGCAAACGCTGGACACCGGCTCTGGCGATGCTGGGCGGCATCGTATTCTGGCTTTTTGTGCCTCTGGCAATCTGTTTTGGCCTGCATCAAGCCATTCGCTGGAATCAGCAATACGTTCATGCCATGATTGCGCCCTACCTGGTCAAGGGCGCGGTGGCGATTACCTCCGGGGAGTCCTTGCCCAGCTTCTTGATTCGCCTGCTGGCCCATCGCAGTGCTTTTATCACCTATCACCATGGTGAGGCGAAAAAATATTATGTCAATGTGCTGAATTTGTCCGTTTCCGCTGCGCAATGGATTGTCCGGATTGTATTGGTGGGCATTGGCGCAGGTGGTCTGGTGTGGATGCGGCGCACGCTGCCCACGTTGAAATGCCGACGGTATATATTTGAAATTGGCGCGGTGGCGGCTTTTTTACTCTGGGCGGAGGCGTGGGGCTGGGTGCCGCATTATGTCACGCTCATTTTCACACTCCTGGCCGCCGGGTTGATCGCCAGTGATGAGCAGGCGGCACCGGCCACGCGACGGCGCATGACGCTGCTTTTGATCGTGGCCGTAGTTCTTATGATGCTGACATCAGATCTTGTAAAAATCTTCGGCCCCCATGCCTCCAATTACAGCCGCACGTATGATCCGGTTCTGTTTACCGGAATCATCCTGGTATTGGGGATCATGACGGCGGGCTACTCGTGGCCGGTTGCGACAGCCGAAGCAGCACCAGCGGATGGGTCCGGGCAAGCAACGCTGTCCCCACGCCATCAAAACTTGTAAAACATGGAGCCAATAATCAGCGTATCATTGCGTTTGCGTCCCAGTTCACCGGCGGTGTTGTCGTAATTATCGGTGAAGCTGGCACGCAAGCCGAAACCGCGCGCTACTTCCGGCAAATCGAAACTGATAGCGCTGGTGGCGCTGGCCTGATAGTTATACGCGTTTTCCATCGACGTAATATACTGCATGGTCTGGGTAAATTGCGTGCGATTATCAATCTGGTAGCGGAAGTGCAAGCCGGCCGTGGCGTTGATATAGCTTACAGTCTGGCCATGGAAATACCGCTCGTATGTATAACCAGGGCCGCCGCGGACATCGAGTTCCACTTTTTTGTTGTCAAAAATATAATAACCGGGACCAATCGAGTTATTGGAGCGAATGGAAATACCCAGGATCGCATCATAACGGTTGCTGTTTTCCGCAAATAGAAACAGCTTTTTAGCCCACTTGGGTTTGAATTCATCCAAGGCTCTTCGCCAGATTTCATCGGTCTGGAAAAATCCCAGCGACTGAACGTCATTGGTCATACCGTAGCCGCCGGTAAGACTGATATTTACTTCGTCGGGTTTGAAATGATAATGTAAATTCAAGGCCCCGGTAAATTGTGTGCTGTTGGAATTTCCGGCGGCATCTAAAGCGCCAAGATCAAGTTCATTTTCCCAGTTGGGACCAAACCATGAGACCGGCTCGGGAGCTTTGGCCGGCGGTTTGGGCATCGGCGGTACGGGCATGTTCACCGGTGTTACGGTCCATCCGGAGCCGCTGGGTGCCGGGGCCAGTGTCGCCATGTGAGCCGGGGCTTTGGCGGGTGCCAGCACCACGGGAGTATTACTGGATAATGTTTTGATATCCGCAATGGGAATGGAAAGTACACCGGCATACATGGTTTTAACTATTACATGCGCTGCTCCAACGCGTGTGATTGCGCCGGTGATATGGTCACCATTTTTTAAGATAACGGTTCCGGCACGCACCCCCGCGAAGGCTGCAAAAGTCGCCGCCAGTGCCAGACCGGTAACCAATCGCCGTAGATTTACCATACTATGAACTCCATAAACCGCCAGTGCATTAAAAGGCTGTGGACGGAAAGGTAAACACTGTATTGATCAATGTCAACTGTCAAACGCCACGCCCAGTTAAGCAAGCCTGTGTGTAAACGCAGATGGAAGAGCACTTGCCCCAAATTGCGGTAAGCGCTGTAGAATCATTCCATTACTCAGGGAGTCGCAGCATGAAAATTATGGTCATTGGAAGTTCAGGGCAACTGGGCGCGGATATTGTAGAAGCGTTGCCGCGGGCAGGTTTTCAGGCATTGCCCGTGACCGGACGACAGGAACTCGATATTACGAACACCGTCGCTTTCGCGAGTTTTCTGGATCAGCAGCGGCCTGATGCGGTTATTAACACCGCCGCCTTTCACAACGTGGATCTTTGCGAACGTGAATTCGATAGCGCTTATCGGGTCAATACCATCGCGGTGCGCGGGCTGGCGGTGGAATGTCAGAAGCGGGGCATCCTGCTTTTTCAAATCGGCACCGATTACGTCATGGACGGGCCTGTGGATTCCAAGCCGCTGCCGGAAACCGCGCCGGTTCATCCCAAAAGTATTTACGCCCTGACACGCTTCGGCGGTGATTGCATGACGCTTACCCACGCGCCTGCGGTGGGATATGTGGTGCGAACCTGCGGCCTCTTTGGAATGGCCGGCTGCAAACTCAAGGGCGGTCTGAATTTTGTGGACACGATGATTACCGTCGCCCGCGCCGGAAAGCCGATGCGCGTGGTGGCGGATCAAATCGTGGCACCCACGCCCACCGATGAACTGGCTCAACAATTAATTCTTATGATTCAACGCCGGCCCGGGCCGGGACTGTACCATGCCGTTTCCCATGGGCAGTGCTCATGGCATGAATTCGCGTGCGCGGCCTTGACCCTGGCCGGGATTGATCATCCCATTGCGCCGGTAAGCAGCGGTGAATTTGCCGCTCCCGCGCATCGCCCGGGCTACTCGGTGCTGGATAACGCCGTTCTGCGTCATGCCGGCATAGATATCATGACGGATTGGCGCACAGGGTTGCAACGCTACATTGGCAAAAAATATCCCCCGAACCGATAATCGCAGGATTGAAGAACGGCCATGACCGCACTGTTTTGAAATGCAAGCGC
>JAKAZF010000040.1 GCA_021826605.1 Planctomycetota bacterium
TAATCAATAGTGCCGCCGCCGCCAGAACGGACATGATTATTACGTGTATATGCTTTACCATCTGGAACCACCGTTCTACACACGGGTGGATTGACAAAACGCGGCGGCTTGCCGCGATAAAATCACGGCGTGGCGAAAAACCCGAACCAACGTACCCGGGCACCCCGTCCCCTTTTAGCCGCGTGTGCTTGCACCGCGTGTCTTGCGCGGCAGTCGTCGGTGTTGAGAAAGTAGTAACGAGTGCTCTGCGGCAAGGGCCGCCGCCACAGGTGCCCAGAAACATTGCCGCGCCAAAATCACGGCGTGGGTCAGTAAATGAGCAAATTTGCGTAAATTTGGTATAATTAATTGAAGCGTGGAAGCGTGGATGCGTTGCCACGCGCACCGCCGGATGCAGCCAGCAAGGAAGTCAAATTTTCCCACGACCAGAACATTCCAAAACTCCCGCGATTCGGACAGGAAACAAGGGAATTATCCGAACCGCACAATAAAGTCTAACAACGCATTGAATCCTGTCAAGCAAAAAATCTTGAGAAAACCAGAAGATTATTTCCCCTTCCCGATCGGCCAATCATAAGTCCTTATATGCCAGCGGCTTATGTACAATAATAATCTTCTGTTAAAGCCTCATCCCAACGCGAGGAATCACCCTTTTCCAATCCACCCCGTCCGCTTCCGCACAGTTCACCGAAATTGCTTAGGGACTGCGCAAAAATAAATTCATATTTTTTGGCGCAGGGATTTTCGCCGCTGGCGAGGCGTGAGCGACGCGCAAGTGCCCCGTTGTTCGTTGCTCGTTGCTCGTTGAGCGCAGCGTTTCGTTGAAACGTGTCGTTCCATCGTCTTATCTTTGTGTCGTTGTGTCGTTGTGGTAAATACCGCCGTCGTCGCCGCAGCGACAGCTCAACTCTCTACTGCTCGCCTGCTCTGCGTTCCTCCGTTTACCTCTGTTACCTCGTGGTTAACCCCGTCGTCGTGGTCGTCATCGCGTCACATCTCTGTGATCTCTGCGACCTCTGTGGCTAATCGTCGTTCCGTCCCCGCGTCATTGCGGTGCGTATCACTCTGTTGCCCGTTCCTCGTTGCTCGTTGAGAGCAGCGTTTCGTTGAAACGTGCCGTTCCACCGTCGTATCTTTGTGTCGTTGTGTCGTTGTGGTAAATACCGTCGTCGTCGCCGCCCCTTTGCGGTTCACCCCGTTGTCGTCGCCGCAGCGACAGCTCTACCCTCCACTCTCCACTCTCACCTGCTCTAATCGGGCCGCGGCCCGATTCGCTCTACTGCTCAACTCTCTACTGATCCCTGCTCTGCGCCCGGAAAGCGCCGGCAATTCTCCTTGCAGCGCTTTCCTATTCTCCTAACTCCCAACTCCTGTCTCCTGAACACTGAACACTGAAAACTGAAAACTGCGCCATTACCCTCCGACACCGCCCCCTATAGCCTCTCCACGGCATAAGTGCCGCATCCCGGTCCGCCGGGATTTGACAAGTAAATAACATGCCGCCACAGTGATCGCGGAAAAGAATCCTGAACGACAACCGGCACGCGTTGCTCGCTACTCGTTGAGTGTCAAGTGTTTCGTTACTCGTTGCTCGTTAAGCGCAGCGTTTCGTTGTTCGTTGTAGCCAACAGCCCGCGCCCATTCCGCGCGCCCCCTGTTGTTCGTTGCCCGTTGCCGGTACGTGCTCTACTGCTCAACTTTCTCCTGTTCCACTGCTCTCGGCGGCAGCCGCCCCCCCCTTAAAACATCTTGGGCAACTTGAAATTCGCAAGGTCTTCTAACTCCTAACTCCTCGTCCACCTCCTATCTCCTGACTCCTTAATGCTGAATGCCTGCCCCCGTTAAAACATCTTGAGCATCTGGAGCACCTTGAACAAAACCCGCTAAAATCAACGCTCCCATCCACATGCTCAACTTGAGCACCTTGCCCCCCTAACTTGAGCACCTTGCCCCCGAACTTGAGCACCTTGGTCGTCGCAGCGACAGTTCAACCCCGTTGTTCGTTGTTCGTTGTTCGTTGTTAGCCTGTGCTCTACTGTTCACCTGTTCTACTCACACCTGCTCTAATCGGGCCGCGGCCCGATTCGCTCTACTGTTCAACTCTCTACTCTCTCCTGCTCTGCGGCGGCGGCCGCCGCCGCCGCGTTGCAGAATCGGTCACAGGCCCCGAAAAAAGAGCCAGATTCTTCCACGATTCCCATGCAGGCACATTAAGCCTACAATGCAGGCATGAAGAGAATGCGTAGAGTTGCGGGAAAACAATATACGATACGGATGGTTCCGCCGCGGATTGATCAGGCGTTGCGGCACTATGCGAAATCACATGGTAAAAGTATCAACCGGGCGGCGGTTGAAGTTCTCGCAACCGGGCTGGGAATGGATGGGAAGAAAAGCAAACATCACGATCTGGATTTTATGGCGGGCAGTTGGAAAGAAGACCCAGCCTTTGACGCGGCGATCGCGGCGCAGGATCAGATTGATCCGGAATTGTGGCGGTGATTGCCTTGCGGCATGAAGCGGAGTTATGCTCGCGCGACAGGCATTTCGCAGCTCTTCCGCAATTGACATTGTGCTAAGACATGTCATTGAAATTCCGACCCCGGATGATATGTTTCAAAGCGAGTGTTGGCGGCGATAAATGTCAGGCGGACATTATCGCACGGGCCGTTGCGCTGCTTGGCGATGATCAAATCCGCGGTGTTGACTTTGTCTGGATTGGTCTGGGCCCATTCCTGATCGCCACGGTGCATCACGGCCTCGCGATGCAAAAGCATGACCACATCGGCATCCTGTTCAATGCTTCCCGATTCACGCAGATCGCTGGTGCGGGGCAGCCGACCATCCTGTTCCGACGAACGGTTTAACTGCGACAGGCATACCACCGGGCAATTTAATTCACGCGCCAGCGCTTTGACTCCCCGGCTGATTGAACTGATTTGTTGTTGTCGATTTTCCTCACGCGGTGCCTCCATCAATTGCAGATAGTCGATCACCACCAGTTCAATGTGATGCTGGCTTAACAATCTGCGGGCTTTGGTACGCAGGTCCAGGATGGATAGCGCAGCGGTATCATCAATAAAGATTTTTCCCTCGGAAAGCTCGCCCACAGCCGTGCTTAAACGATTGCGATCTTCACGCGACAGCATGTTCCGGCGGAGATTTTGCGAATCAACCCCGCTACGAGAGCAGAGCATGCGCTGGGCCAGTTGCTGCTTGGACATTTCTAATGAAAATACCGCGACAGGTTTCTTCAAATCCACACCGACATGCTCCACGATGTTCATGGCCAGCGCGGTTTTTCCGACGCTCGGCCGGGCCGCCAGCACAATCATCTCCCCGCGTTGCAGGCCGCTGGTCAGATTATCAAGTTCCACATACCCTGTGGGCACACCCGTAATGGTATTGCCGGTGTTGCGATCCAACATTTCGAAAGTTTCGTGCAATACCTCGGTCAGCGACACCGGCTGGCCGGTGACTTTCAATTGCGCCACTTCAAAGATATCGCGTTCACTGCGGTCCAGAATGACCGCCGCTTCTTCGGAATTGTCATAACAGGATTCCAGCGTTTGCGCACAGGCGCTGATAAGTCGGCGCAGCAGGGCTTTGTCACGCACGATCTGAGCATAGGCGATGGCGTTGGCGGCACTGGGAACGCAATTCACCAGTTGTTCCAGATAATCGTAACCCCCCGCGGCCTCGTAGAGTCCCTTTTGCTTGAGTTTGTGCGTCAGCGTGACGCCATCAACCGCGGAGCTGGCTTTGAATAAGTCGAGGACGCCCTCGAAAATAATCTGATTCTGCCGACTGAAAAATGCGCCGGCAGTTTCAATAATGGAGCAGACGCCGCCGATGGACTCCGGATCCAGCAGCAGGGACCCCAGTAAAGCCATTTCCGACGCCGAATCATGCGGCGGCGTACGCTCCGCGGCATTCGGCTGACCGGCGGACGCGGGCAAATCCCGCGGGCGGGAACGGGCGGTTGTTATGATTTCATCCATGCTGACAACTCCCAATTGCTAATACGTGTGACCTGCCAAACTTCAAATTCAAATCCGCCGACCTGCGGAATTGATGAAGTAACTGTAACGTGCCTGCCTCAACAATGCACGGAATAACAGTAAGATTGTCACGACAAGTTGTCCACAGCGCCGGCGGCGAGGGCACACAACGATCAAGCAACGAGAAACGAGCAGCAGGTCTTGGAAGGAATTAGATTTACCCTGCGGCAATGAGCCGCCGCGTGGCGGCATTTGAACACCAAACGCGGATAGCGTCGGATTATCCTTGCGGTGGTCTTGACCGCGGGTCGTAGATTCCTCATCCCCCGGTTTGGACAGCCCGCGATTTGCGCGGACGCCACGAATAAGGCATTCACACAATAAGTGAAACACACCGGTTCAATCCTGATAACCTGCTTGTAATTTCTTGATCCTCACTTCCTTCTACGTTTGTACCATTGATAGAAATGGTCACAGGTCTGGTAACGGCGGGGTAAGACTGTAAGGCTGGGGCAGCGCTGGTGCATCGGGTATAATCATAGGAGTTACTTTGGAGCGTAATGTATTGGTATGAGTGATATGAAGCGAGATTTTTACGAGGTGCTGGGGGTTGGTAAATCCGCGGGGGCGGATCAGATTAAGACGGCGTATCGCAGGCTGGCACGAAAGTTTCATCCCGATGTCAATAAAAATGACAAATCCGCGGAGTCTAAGTTTAAGGAAGTGCAGGAGGCGTACGATATTCTAAGCGACTCCAAAAAGCGGCAGGCTTATGATCAGTTCGGCCATGCGGGGGTCAGCAGTGCCGCCGCCGCAGAAGCCGCCGCTGCTGCGGCTGCGGGCGGATCGACGCGGGACGGGTCGGCCTTCCGTTATTCCCGGCGCACTCCGGGCGGTGGAACGGTGGATTTCGGCGACGTTGATCTCAATGACCTTTTTGAAACGATGCGGGGACGCCGGCGCAAAAATCCGCGGGGTGGCGTGGCATCACCATTTGCCGCGGAAGCAACGGATATCCCCGAAGCGGCCGGAACGGATATTGTGCATCATGTGACCTTGAGTTTTGAACATGCGGCCCGGGGCACGACGCTGGATTTGCGATTTGACGCGGCGAGCCGGGCCTTTTCAGAAACCATCAGCGTGAAAATTCCGCCGGGGGTTGATGAAGGCTCCAAGGTGCGGGTACGGGGAAAGGGGCAACCGTCCATGATGGGCAGCAGCCGGGGAGATCTGGTTATTATTACGCATGTTACGCCGCACCCCTACTTTACGCGTGCCGGGCATGATGTGGTGCTCGAATTACCGCTAAGTACGTCGGAAGCGGCGGTGGGTACGACCGTGCGCGTGCCGACGTTGGATGGCCCGGTGGAATTGCGGGTGCCGCCGGGAATTAATTCCGGAAAAAAATTGCGAATTAAGGGGCGGGGAATACCCGGAAAGGACGGGATGAAAGGCGATCAATTATGTCGCATTGTATTGCTGTTGCCGGATGCATTAACGGATCCTGAAAAGACGGCATTGGCGGCAATGGACAAAGCGCACAATTTTGATGCTCGCCGCACTGTGGTCTGGAAATAGTGCGCTCCGACTGGCGGAGACCTGCGGGTGGTTAATGGGCGCGGCGGAACTTGGTGGGCGTAAACGGTGGCATTCGTGAGGAAGTGTCATGGCAGGAACTTTCAGGGGTTTTACGAGTTATTTTACCGGCGCGGTTTTGGCCGCGGCAAGTGCGGCACGATCCGCGGTGCCATTGCAGCCGAAAATTTCGCCGGCCGCACCGGTGCTTCATTCCGCCCGCACGGCGTCCAGTCTGGCGCAATTACTGATCTTGGTTTTTTTTCTAATTGTACTGTTTATCTTTCTGGTAAGCCTGCTGGTGGCGATACGACGGATTATTTTACGTGGGCGAGCGGTGTCGCATGAAAAGACGGAACATGTTGATGCTTGGAGTCTGGCTGGTCGGCGGATCAAGACGCCCCCGGAATCGGAAGTTCCGGATGAGGAAGATGAGTAACTTTCGACTTATTTCCCCGCAGGAGCAGGGAAAGCTGCCATGACCGGCGGAGTCGCCGGGGCACTGCGACTGGCTTCCATGGTCGCCTGCGCTTCGAGAATGTGCAATTCCATATCCTTTTCAAGGTTGGTCCATGTTGTCACCGTTCCGCGTTTGATATCGTCGGTGGTACGGTCAATCGCCGCCGCCAGAAGATTCAATTGATTGGCGCGATGCAGCACAGCCTTGGTGGTTATGCCGGGCCGATTCAGGTGCAGGAGCCTGGTGCCATCGACTTTCCATGCACCGGCGTTTCGGCGGACAAAAATCACCTGTGCCTTGCCGGTAGAGGAAGCGGGAAAGGTCACCTCGGCAGTGGTACGATGCGCGACATGATGGATGCGAATGACTGCCTTGGGAAGCAGCGCCAGAAGCCGATCCATGCTGGCATCAATGGAACCAAACGCGACATCCATGCCGGCGGGCGGGTTCCCAAGTTTGGCCACGATTACCTTGCTAAAATGCTCGCTGGCAGCGGAAATATGGGCAAACGCCACAACCGCGGCCTGACGCGCGTGTCCCTTAACTATGATACATTGTCGGATAGATTTGCTGTCGCCCGCTTTAATTGCCAATGCGAGAGTTCTAATTGCCGTGATGGGCGTGGCAAACCGCGCATCCATACGGTAGGGTGCGGCGTTGCGGGTGGTTGCGGGAGCGGTTGCGGTGGTGGGGCCGATTTCAGGTGTCGTGGCCAAGGTGGCGGTAGCAGTGACAAATACCGTCGCGGCGATGACACCACGCAAATAATCTGTGAGCATGGGAAAATCCTCGCAAAAAGCCGCGTCCGTGCGTGGGTCTGCAAAACTACCAGGAGTCGAACGGGCCATAGAGCTGGTCACGTTTGCGCTCCCTTGTGACTTAACGCACAAGTCGGCATCAGATTGCATCGTGGAACAGAGCACTGGGCGTGGCAATCGCGCCCGGGGTGAGCCTCCTTTGCAAAAATGCTCTGAAACCCACCAAGATAAACCCGGTGGCTTACCCGACGGGTAGAGGTGGCATGCCCGAATTTATTTGCACGCCCGTTCGTACATGCGAAAAAATCGTTCCTCCGTATTCGTACCGCCGCGCGGTGGAAACCCGCAGCCGATTGGCAGCCCTGGCGATGAGAAATCAAAGTTAATTATGCGCGCCGGCAGGGTCATGGGGCACTGCGGCGGAACCGGGTATGCCGATGCCGGGCTGGAGGTGAACCTTCGAAAATACGGGGTTTGAGTACCGCGACATAAGGAAGGTTGCGATAATAGTGATTGTAATCCATGCCGTAGCCGACGACGAACTCATCAGGGATGTCAAAACCGAGAAAATCGGAGCAGAGGCCCTTTTGGATGGCCAGTGGCTTTCGCAACAGGGCGCAGGTTTGCACAGATTTTGCTCCGCGCTGCCGCATTAATGTGGAGACTGCAAGCAGGCTCTGCCCACTTTCCAAAATGTCATCGATAATCAGCACATGCCGGCTCTTGATCGGCAGCGATCCTGGAAACACAACCTTTGCGCCGCGACTGGTGGTGCGGCGGCCAGAATAGCTGGATACAACGACCACGTCGATGCGCATTTTCAGAGGTAGGCGGCGGATAAGATCGGCCATAAACATCAGCGACCCGGTCAATATGGGCACAATGACGATTTCGCGTTGGCCATAGGTGGCGGCGATATCTTGAGCCAGGGTGTTAACGCGCCGCGCGATGGCGGTGTGCGTGAGCAAGATGCGATCAATGTCATTGCTGTGCATGTTGAAAGAATAACCGCATCGGTATCGGATGGACAAGCGGCTAATGCGCGACGGTTTCGAGGGAGTTGGCGGCGGCATGATC
The DNA here is from genome assembly GCA_021826605.1 of Planctomycetota bacterium. The sequence goes on from JAKAZF010000040.1 coordinate 7,869, forward strand.
ACTGTGCGGGGATATAACCTTGACCCGCACATGTTCCGGATGATTATCGCTAAGTCGGAAGCTGCCGATGATACGGGTACCGTCCGGCATGGTGCATGTAAGCCGGGGCAGACCGATTGTGGTCAGTGACCATTTGCCGATCAGTGGGGCGTAGGTCGAAGCATGGCGAAGCAGATTGGGAGGCAGCCAAAGGCGCTTGGGAAAATGATAAACTTTCAAGGAGCCATCCTGCGCAGCGGTTAAAAAGGCCTGGGCGGACGGAAATTTTTGCCGCAGCGTATAGGCCCGCGCGAGAAAATTGGTGAGTGCTTCGGTCTGAACGCGGGCGAAAAGTTCGGCGGTGGCATTGGGCGGCATATTGAGCCAATATTTTTCCCAAAGCTTCTCAAAATCAGCGTCATTATTTCCGAATATTCTTTCCCATGCGGCTTCCGAGGACATTCCCTGCTTGAATAACCGCAAATAGGCGGTGAACGGACGGGCGTATCGGCCATGATTGGCGTAGGCGAGAAAATAAATCATCGACCAAGCTTCATCGTAGTTGGTCCCGATCAGGGCATCATTCCATTTTTTGTATGGCATCTTCCGCATGTTATGGATGGACATAAACAAGTCCATCGTCATTTCCTTTTTTATCCGCTGTTCACGATAGGGTGGAATCCAGCCGGTGACAAAACTTGATCCAGTAAACAGACCTTCACCGAAAAATTCCGCCAAGCCTTCATTCGCCCAAGGAGGTAGAAATGCGCGAAGAAATGCGAAGGTAAACTGATGAAAGGCCTCATGCTGCATAACATGCCAGCGCTGATGGTTGAGGTGGTTACTGCCGATTGCCATCAAACGCTCCCCCTGGCCGTCGACAATAAAGACGCCCGCGCTGCCAGGCATTCCACCATCGAGATAATATTCTGCGGAATCTTTGAAAATATAAAAGGGCTGCTTTTGTGTCACGTCGCCTCCGAAAATGTCATGCAGCCGCTCCTGATAAGCATTTGCGGCAAAATTCATTCGCAGCCATATCTGGCGAAGGGTTTTGAGGCTCACATCAGTATGAAACACATAAAATCCGGGAGCATTATAGATTTTCAAGTGGGTTGATCCCGAGTTGTCCTGCGGGAAGCTGGGCATGTCCGGTGCGTATCCCAGGGAGCAAATTGCTCCCAGCGTGATTATAATGTGCATGATCCATGATTTTGCTGCGGTCATGCCTGTTTTCCTTCGCTCGCGTTGAGTTTCGCTTCCAGAATCTCGCCGACAAGTTTGGGATCGGCTTTGCCCTGGCTGGCTTTCATAACCGCTCCCCGCAAAAAGCCCAGAGAGGCCTGTTTTTTCTTCGGATTGTTTTTGTAATCATTGACCGCCTGTGGATTGGCGGCGAGAGCCTGCATGACCCAGGCTTCGGTCTGATTTTGATCCCGCACCTGCACCAGCCCCAGGGCCTGCGCCGCCTGCGCGGGATCGGTGCCGGAATGTTTCACGAGATGCTCAAAAACGGTAACCGCGGATGTAGCGCTGATACCGCCGGACTCAACGAGCTGTGCCAGTTTTGCGTATTGCTCCGCGGTGACCGGCAAATCGCTGATCAGCACCGTGACGGCCTCGGCACTGGCCGCTTCATTGGCCATTTTTGCGGCCGGGCCTAAAAAGAGATTGGTCAGCCGACGTGGCGACGCGCCCAATGCCGCCGCGCGATCAAACAAATCCGCCACGGCACGCTCTTCGGTCAACGAGCACGCCTCTTTGGCCGACATGCCGAACACTTCCTGATAGCGTTTCCGCCGCGCTATTGGCAGTTCCACCACGCCGGCACGAATGTCGTTCACCCATTGCGGTGCGACCTGCAATGGAACGAGATCCGGATCGGGGAAATAGCGGTAATCATGGGCTTCCTCCTTCTCCCGCTGCAGCAAGGTCATGCCCTTGTCATCATCCCAGCCGCGGGTGGATTTGCCCTGGCTTGGAGCGATTTCCGGATTGGCAAGAAATTCCCCCAACTGGCGCTGAATTTCATAAGCGCATGCGCGCTCCACCGCGCGGAAACTGTTGAGGTTTTTTACTTCTGTAATGGCCGTTTTGACGGTTTTTCCATGGTGATTAATATGAAGGTTGATATTGGGTTCAAAACGCATGTGTCCCTGCTGCATGATGCCGTGGGACACAGCCAGATACCGGCAAATCCGCCGAAGTTCTTCACCAAACAGGCGGGCTTCCTCCGGACTATTGAGGTCCGGCTCGGTGACAATTTCCAGCAGCGGAGTTCCCGCGCGATTCAAATCCACCAGCGATTCCGTCATCCCCGCTTCATGCAGCAGTTTGCCGGCATCTTCTTCCAAGTGTGCTCTGCGAATACGAACGGTTTTGACCGTACCGTCGGACAAGGGCAATTCAATGCTGCCGGGGCCGCAGAGGGGCTGATCGTATTGACTGATCTGATAATTTTTCGGCAGATCGGGATAGAAATAGCTCTTGCGGTCCCATTTGGTCTGCGATGCGATCTGGCAGTTCAGGGCCAGGCCGACCATCATGGCCATTTCCACCGCCCGCTTGTTAATGACGGGCAACACTCCGGGCAAACCCAGAATAACCGGATCCACCTGCGCGTTGGGGTCGCCGCCGAAACCATTGGCGGCACCGGTGAACATTTTTGATTGGGTAGCCAACTGGACATGGATTTCCATTCCAATCAGAACTTTGTATTGCGGTTCAGCGGCGGTGGTAGTGGTCATCAATCAATCCTTCTTGCGATAATCAGCGGCTATCGGGCGCGACCCGTGGTCGCATGCTTATGGATGACATATTTTAATGGTTTTTCCGTGTCTTCTCCAGCGTGTGTAATCGAATCGTCCGCGATTGGGTGTAACTCCTATTGTTGGCGGTTTTGGGTTAGGATTAGAAGTGGAAGGTCGCCGTTGTGGCGGCCAAGGCCAAGGATGCGGTAACGAATCAAGGAGGATTCACAATGATCCGACAAATGGAAAT
>JAKAZF010000041.1 GCA_021826605.1 Planctomycetota bacterium
TTTGTGTCGCCGTCGCGACACTGGATATAATGATTACGATGACTATCGCAACGATCAATCCGAATATTCAAGGCGGGGTTCCCTGCTTCACCGGCACGCGTGTGCCGGTGGTTGCGCTATTTGACTACCTTGATCGCGGCTACTGCGTTGACGATTTTCTCTATGACTTCCCAACAGTTACCGAATTTCAGGCTCACGCACTGCTTGACCAGGCAAGGGCCAACGTGCTGGAACACTGGCAACAGAATTTGTAATGCATCAAGGAACCTCGATTATGGCGAACCATACCAGCGAATTGAGAATCAGAGGCAAGCCTTTTATTCTGCTGCCGAAGCGTGAGTTTGAAACGCTTAAGCGGCAGGCGGAGGTTGGTGTGAGGCCCGCTATCAGGCCTAAGGCCCGGCCGTCAGTTGCCAAACGTGGCGCGCGTACACGAAAAGCCGTCCGGATTCTGGATCAATGGCTGCAGACAGAAGACCGTCAGGGCGAGGCCTTCTGGACGAGCTTGGAGGCTGACGTTGCGCTAAACCGCTTCCGCTTGCGGCAGCCGAAAGATTGAAAATGCGGTACATTCTCGACTCTAATATATGGATCGCGATTCTGCGCCGGCAAACGGTTCCGGTCAGGCGCTTACGACAGGCCCTCGTTGACGAGGATGAAATTGTAATTACACCCATTGAATATTTTGAAGTCATGCGCGGCCTGGAATTACGTGGCAAGCGCGACCCGATTGAATACCTGACGGCCTTGTGGCTGACACTACCTTACCGCGATATTGATCGGGAAACATGGGAAATCGCTGTGCGCCTGTGGATAAAGGCGGTAAAAGAGAATCGGAAGCGCGAAGACGCAGACATTCTTCTGGCGGCTTTGGCAACCCGGCACCGGGCATGTCTGGTAACCAATAATACCGAGGACTTTCAATACCTTGGCCTTGAGCCTGAGGACTGGACGGTCGGGTAAGGGACTGATCCACTGATTTCACCGATTGCCCAGATTAACGGGCCGGTATTCAGGAGTTGGAAGGTTTTGAAGCGCTGCGCTGCAATTTTGCCAGATGCGGGATGCCGTTACTCAATCCGGGGTTACGTGTTACAGCGGGCCGAGGAATCGATGCGATCCGGGAAATCTGTGGATCGTTTTCCCGCGCCCGATGGCCATCCTCCGTTTTCCTCAGCTTCCTCTGTGGTGGATTTCACGGATCAAGGATCACGGATCAACAATTTGGAAGTTCCGGTGATTTGTTGCATGATCGACTGGCCCGGCGGGGGCGACGGGCTGCTGAATGGCGGAGGCTCTCCGGCGGCGCAGCGCCGCTGGCCGTGATTTTAGTTCAAAGATTTCGCACGCGATTTGCGAATGCGCCAAAGCCTGTGGGGCAGCGGGCTTCGAGTTTGGAAATACCCACTTTCATGCTTGCCCTCAACGACGACCAGCACACGCATTATTTCTTCCCATCCGTAACCGCTTTGGCCAGCGCCTCATCACCTTCCGCCGTCCAGATTTCACTGTAACCTGTCCCCTGTAAGGCGTAACCTCCGCTTCCCCGGCGACTGAATGGGAATTAATTGTTATGATACTGTCTGAATTTCTGGGTTTAAGGGTTTGGGCGGTTTCTTATGCTGGACATGCGGTTTATCCGGGAAAATCCCGGTGTGGTGCGCGAAGGGGCTAAAGCGAAAAATATTTCCGTTGATCTCGACGGGTTGCTGGAACTTGATGCGCAATCCCGCGCGTTGCAGCAGCGGCTACAGGAATTAGCCACGCAACAGAATCGAATTACGAAAGAAATCGGTCCCTTGATGGGTCGGATCAAAGGGGAGAAAGATCCGGCGACGCGGGCGGAGTTGGAAAAGCAGGCGGCTGAGCTGCGGCAGCGCCCGACGGAAATCAAACAGGAATCAGTGGAACTGCAAGAACAGATTAAAGCCCTGCAACCGGACATTGACGCTCGGTTGCTGACCATTCCGCTGCCGCCGGATAGTGACGTTCCGCAGGGAAAATCTTCGGAAGACAACGTGGAATTGCGAACATGGGGCCATGTGCCAAGCTTTGACTTTCCGGTGCGCAGCCATATAGAACTGGGTGAAAAGCTGGAATTGTTTGATGTGCCACGGGGCGTGCGGTTGGCCGGCTCACGGAGTTATTTTCTTACCGGAGCCGGTGCGTTGCTGCATCAGGCGGTGCTCCGGCTGGCCATGGATATGATGGTATTTGAAAAAGGTTTTACGCCCATGACCGTGCCGGTGCTGGTGCGTGAGGCGGCAATGCGCGGAACGGGGTTTTTTCCTGCCGGGCGGGAGCAGGCATACCGGGTGGGGGAAATCAATGAAACCGGTGAAGATGAGCGCTTTCTAACAGGCACGGGTGAAGTGGGGTTGACCGCGTTTTATCTGGATGAAATTCTGGATGAGGCACAGTTGCCGCGGAAACTTGTTACGCAAAGTACGTGCTTTCGGCGTGAGGCGGGAACGTACGGTAAGGATACATCCGGGCTGTATCGCATTCATCAGTTTGATAAAGTTGAACAGGTTATTATCTGCAAAAATGACCGGGAGGAATCCATCCGCTGGCATCAAGCGATTCTGGCCAACAGCGAACTGCTGCTGCAACGCCTGAATTTGCCCTACCGTGTGATGCAGTGCTGCACGGGTGATCTTGGCCCGAAGAACGCCTCGATGATTGATATTGAAACCTGGATGCCGTCGCGTCATGCCTACGGTGAAACGCATAGCGCCAGCCGGCTGTATGATTTTCAGGCCCGGCGGTGTGAATTGCGTTATCGTGATGCCCAGGGCAAGGTGCAGTATTGCCATACGCTGAATAACACGGTGGCGGCCAGCCCGCGGATTTTGATTCCCATTCTGGAGCTGAATCAGAATGCCGATGGTACGGTGCGTGTACCGGAAGCACTGCGTGCTTACATGAACGGCATGGAGATTATTACAAAACCATAAGGCGGTCGATGGAACCACAGGAATCATCCCGGTTTACGCGGGCGGCGCATCGGATTGCCATTGCGATGCTGGCCATCGGCGCGGCGGCGATGTTTGTCTTCGGCGACCGGCCCGGCACACATATTCTTCCCAACGGCGCGCCGGTCCATAAGCGCGTGGTCGTAAGCTACTGGGAAGAATGGACCGGCTTTGAAGGCCGGGCGATGGAACATATTGTCAATGAATTCAATGCCTCGCAGCACCATATATATATCAATATGGTGGAAGTCAGCAATGTGAATATCAAAACGCTGATTTCCACAGCCGGTGGTGATCCGCCTGATCTGGTAACAATCTGGTCGGGGATTATGGGGCAATTTATTTCCTACCATGCACTTACGTCGCTTAATACGCTGGTGCGGCATCATGTGGTAACAAATCACACGTTTGTGCCCTTCGCGTGGAAACTTTGCGCTCCCTACGGGCGGCTGTACGGGCTGCCGGCCACAACGGACCCCAATGCTCTGTATTGGAATAAAATTTTATTTGCCAAAGCCGGGCTGAACCCTGATAAGCCCCCCACAACCTTGAAACAACTCGGCGAGATGGCGGCGCGGTTGACCATCATCAAGTCTGACGGCACGATCCGGCAGGCGGGCTTTTTGCCCATGGAACCGAACTGGTACGCTCCGGACTGGGGCATTTATTTTGGCAACCATATTTATGATTTCAAGACGGGCTATTTCAGGATTGATACGCCGCAGCAACTTGCAGCCTATCGGTGGCTGCAGAGTTTTTCCAAGCGCCTGGGATATCAGGAGGTGGACAGCTTTCAAAGCGGATTCGGGCAATTCACTTCGACGTTGAACCCCTTTATCGACGGACAGGTTGCCATGGAATTGCAGGGGCCATTTCTGGCGAATTTTATCAATCGCGATAATCCCAGCCTGATCGGGCATTACGGGGTAGCACCATTTCCTACAAGTTTTGGACCGCCCGGCGCGGCGACGTTTGGCGACTGTGATATCTGGGTTATTCCGCGCGGAGCCAAACACGTAAAGGCGGCCTTGGCGGTGCTGAAATTTTTTATTCAGCAGAAAAATCTGGAATACCTTAATGATAAGCAGGCCAAGCCCTCGCCGCTGATGAAGACCAGTGCGCAATACATCCGCAGGAATCCCAACCCCTATATCCGGGTATTTGATCGCATATCCCGCAACCCCAATGTGCAGTCCCTGCCGCCAAGTCCGATCTGGCCGCGCGTGAATCTGCAAATGACGGTCATGGCCAATCGTATATGGATGGGTGCGTCGGTGATCAGTCAGATTCGTCATGCGCAATTTCTGGCGGATCAGTGGGTGCAGCGGGAAAATCATCTCGCCAAGCTGCGGCTCAGGCAGGAGTTGCAGCGATGAATGAGCGCATTACCTGGCGTGAGCAGTTGGCGGGTATGGCGTTTGCGGCACCGTACCTTATTGGCGTGGCGGCGTTTCTGGTGTACCCGCTGGCGATGAGTTTGTATTACAGCTTCTGCAATTACAGCATGTTGCAGCCGGCGATATGGATCGGCTGGACCAATTACCGGCATCTGCTGACGGACCACGCCTTTCACACGGCGCTGTGGAACACGATTATTTATGCGGCGATTTCCGTACCCTTTACGTTGACGTTAAGTCTGCTGCTGGCGCTGCTGTTGAATCAGCCCATGCGCAGCGCGGGCGTTTACCGCACGATTGTATTTATGCCCTCGCTGGTGCCGTTGGTGGCGTCCGCGTTGATCTGGCAATGGCTGTTTAATGCGGACAAAGGCTTGATTAATGCGGTGCTGCGGCCGGTGCTGCACGTGCTTGGCCGAGAGATACTTTCTCCGTTGGCCCGGGCGCTGGACGCGGGGCATGGCACGGTTGCTTCTCTGCGGCACATAGAGCCTCCGGTATGGTTAGGCGACCCGCACTGGGCAATGGCCGCGATTATTTTTATCAGCTTCTGGGGAGTGGGTCAGACGGTGGTGATATTTCTGGCGGGGCTGCAGGATGTCCCGCGTGAACTGCATGAAGCCGCCGAAATGGACGGGGCCGGTGCCATTCACCGCTTTTTTAATATCACCCTGCCGATGCTGTCGCCGGTGATATTTTTTAATTTAATTATGGGGATCATCGGGAGCTGGCAGATATTTGATGTGCCCTACGTAATGACTGGCGGCGGGCCGGGCCGATCCACGCTTTTTTACAGTATGTATATATTTGAGGCGGCGTTTAATCAGTTGCGCATGGGGCCGGCGTGTGCGATGGCGTGGATACAATTGCTGATTATTCTTTTTCTGACAGTGCTGGCGTTTGCTTCGGCGCGAAAGTGGGTCTATTACGCATGAACCGTAAGCAACGCCTATTGACGCATCTTCTTTTACTGCTGGCTGCCGCCGCATATGTGGCACCGCTGCTCTGGATGATTGATACGAGTTTAAAACGCGAAGTGCAGGCGGTACAGATTCCACCGGTGTTGATTCCGCATCCGCTACGCTGGCAAAACTATGGTCATGTGCTGCAGGATCCGCAATTTGATTTTTCCCTTTTTGCCCGTAATACGTTAATTATCGCGTCCTTGAGTTCTCTGGGGGCGATGTTGTCGTCCTCGTTAGTGGCGTACAGTTTGGCAAAAATCCGCTGGCGGGGCCGTGGGCTGGTGTTCGGTATTGTGCTGGCATCCATGATGATTCCGTTCCCGGTGTTTATGGTGCCGCTGTACCGGATTTTCCGGGAGCTGGGATGGATTGGCACAAATCTACCGCTTTGGGTTCCGGCGTTTTTTGGCATTCCATTTTTCATTTTCCTGCTGCGGCAGTTTTATTTGACCATTCCCCGTGAGCTTTCCGAGGCGGCGGTGATGGATGGCTGTTCCCACTTTGGAATATGGTGGCGCATTATGCTGCCGCTGACGCGTCCGGCGTTGCTGGTGGTGGGATTGTTTTCCTTTATGAGCGCGTGGAATAATTTTCTGGGACCCTTGGTGTATTTAACCCATCAGAGCAGTTTTACACTTTCCGTGGCATTGCAGGTGTATCAGAGCCGGTCCGGCGGCACGAGTTACAATCTGCTGATGGCGGCGTCCCTGTTGATTATCGCACCGGTGCTGGTGTTGTTTTTTCTGGCACAAAAAACATTTATTCGCGGCATCGCCACGACGGGCTTGAAATAGGGATGGATGCGACCGTTAAGAGCGGCACCACAATCATTTCGAGATTGGCGCGACACTCTCATGTGCCACCACCGGCAGCGCCGGCGGCTTTGTGACGCGTGGCAGACGGGGTTCCGGTGAAGCTGGGCGGCCCCTTGTTTTCCGCGGATTACGGAAAGTGTAATTGACCGCCAAGTTCGGGGTGTTGCTGTAAGTATTTTTTTACCATGGCGAAGTAGCTGGTTTCTTCAACGGGTAAATCTTCCAATTTCAGTTCCCGGCGGGCCGCCATCACAGCGGCCTCGGTGGGGGCTTCGATTTCTAAAAAAAAGCCGAACACCGGCATGTCGTCAAGTTCCACCAGGCAATCGCGGAATTCATAACTGCGGCGTCGTTTTTGGAACTCCATGAACTTCACATATCCCAGTTGGGAGAATAATAATTCCGCCATTTCCGGTGGCTGGGCGTAAAAATCAACGGATGGTCGACTGCTGACCTGGGCAACGGTCTTCGGGCCTTTCCAGGTTACGACACTGGGCAGCACCTGTCCTTCCGGGGTTATCTGATGGCGCAGCCGCAGGGCAGCGCGACTGGTGCGCAGTTGGCCGTCGGAGGTATCCAGAAAAATATTTGTTTCCCGAACATCCCGAACATACCGTGCACCGGCGGCTGTGAGGCGCTGGGACATCGGTTCATAATCACCAGCCACTTTAAGCTTGATTTCAATTTCATGCGGTGGGGCAATGGGTGCGGTCATGGGGTATGGTGTCCTGTAAAAAAGCAGGGCCTTAACGGAACAGGGCAATAATGGCGGTTTGTCCATGAATAAAATTGCGCCCGCCCACGGGGCCTAATTCACCGGCACAGAAAAACCCGGCCACGGGTATGGCCCCCACGACTTCGCGAAGGGCCTGAATATCATGATGCGGCGTACCGAAGAGATTCATTCCACGGCCGTTGCAACTGAACATCAGCGCTCCGTGCGGCACTTCAGCCAGCATTAATTCTCCCTGCAACAGCAGTCGCAAGTCTTCATCCGCCGATCGTGCGTCCTGCACGTGCAACCGGATAATCTGGCCGGGCTGTACAAAATCACCGATGGAAATGCTGCCATCGGACCGATGAATTTCCAGGATATTGCGAACCAGAAAATCTCCGCGGCCGAAATTTCCCTTACGCTGGTCAATCACCCGTCCGATCAGCAGGCTGCGCTTTTGAATGAGCTCGCGGTCCTCCATGGACAGGCCGGATATCATATCCCGCACGGCTGTCATGGCGGGCCGGCCATCGAGCATTTGAATATTATTTTCGTGCCCCTGCGTGATGGTAAAGGTAGGACCAACCGGGCGACACCCCTGCGAGACGACGCAGTCAACCTCCAGCGGCCCGGCAAATGAGACGCCGATCATGCCGCTATTGAATATATGATCATTAATAGCCAGCCGTGTTTCGCCAGGTCTTTGCACGCCGCTGGCCATTCCCCCGACCACCGGTGCATGGGGAAATTCCCTGGAGCAGGCATCGAGCAACTGAACCACGGGCGTGGTAAACGGGTCCGCCAGCATGATAAACAGCCGCAAATTCGGTCCCGCCTCCAGACGTGCGCGCAGGGTGCTGTTTTCACCGAGCAGCTCAGACCACTCCTCATCGGCAAAGCGAAAATGATCCACCGTAACGCCGGGCAGGGAAAAGCCGATGGCGGACACCGCCGGCTTGCGTTCAATTTCCCGATCCACTCCCAGGACACTTTCCGCGGTGCAGGCCAGAAGCGTTCTACAATGCGTGCGTTCAATGAGGCCGCCGGTAATGCGCGAAAAATCCACTTGCAATAAAGAGGAAACAAAAACCACCAGCAGATCGATGGGCAAATCACCCATTTGGCCAATGAGCTGATCCGCGAGACTTGCAATGATGATGTCGGGGTCAGTTGCGGTTACAATAGCGGAAGATAAACGCATTAATAAAAACTCCTGTCGTTTCAGCCAGTATAGTTATCCATGCCACCGCCAGCCAGCGAATCTTCGGCTGCCAACAGACATCCCTGCGCATTGGGGCAGATGGACGGCAGTTTTGAGATCGCATGTGGGGTCGGAGTGCGGACACTTTTTAATGCTACTGTATATACCAATTTATACCACATTATTTCCCGATGTGGAATAATTAGGAATATTTCGGTATACTTTTAAAAATGGATGAGATTACCAACCCATTTTCACCCGGTGCCGGCTCGCGTCCTCCGGCCTTGGCGGGTCGTGAAGAAATCCTGCATCAGGCCCACGTTCTTCTGGAGCGCGTTAAACAGGGGCGGCCGGAAAAGAGCATCTTATTAACCGGCCTGCGGGGGGTGGGGAAAACGGTCCTCTTAAATGCCATTGAACGCATGGCCGCAGACACGGGCTATCACGCCCTTGCCATTGAGGGCCGAGAAGATCAGCCATTGGCCCCATTAATTGCACAATATTTACGAAAGGTTCTTGTAGCGCTGCTTCCGGCACCAGGTGTCGGAGAGAAAACCAGACAAGCCTTGGCGGTGCTGGGCAGTTTCATATCAACCTTCAGCGTCAGCGTAGGTGAGGTGGGCCTCAAGATGGATATTGCGGCCGCACGGGGTCGTGCGGACAGCGGCAATTTGGAAATTGACTTACAGGAATTGCTGGTCGCGGCCGCGGAAGCTGCCGCCGAGCACCATCGTGCCATCGCAATATTTATTGACGAGGTGCAATACTTCAGAGCGCCGGAACTTAGTGCCATTCTCGCCGCCATGCATAAAATTCAGCAGTTGGAGCTTCCGCTGGTGCTTGTTGGTGCGGGCTTGCCGACGCTGCCCGCCATGGCCGGCGACGCCAAATCCTACGCCGAGCGGCTGATAAGCTTTCCGGAAATTGGTCCGCTATCCGCACTGGATACCGCCAAAGCCCTGCGCGAGCCGGCATTGGCCGCAGGTATTGCATTTGACGATCATTCACTGGCGGAAATTTTTAAGTTAACATCCGGGTATCCTTATTTTGTGCAGGAATGGGGATCCGAAGCGTGGGTGCAGGCTGTCAGCAGCCCCATTTCCCTGAATGTCATTCAACAGTGCACCCCGCGGGTCATTGCACGACTGGATCGCAACTTCTTCCGTGTGCGCTATGACCGCCTCACACCCGGGGAAAAGAATTTTTTACGGGCCATGGCGGAGTGCCGCAGTTTACCGATACACACCGGTGATCTGGCCGAATTGCTGAAAGTAAGGGTTTCCACGTTAGGTCCCCTGCGTTCCAAGCTGATAAACAAAGGGATGATTTACAGTCCTGCGCACGGCGAACTGGCGTACAGTGTTCCGCTGTTCGGCGATTTTATGAAACGCGTCATGCCGAAACCGGCACGCGTCGAAAATTGAGAGCAGCCCGATTTGAGCGGGTGAGAGTAGAACAGGTGAAACCGAAGAGCAAATAAAGTTGAGGCATGGGAGCGGCTGTCGCCGAGGAAAACACGGCTTCCTGCGGTCTGCTGTTTGCTTTCCATTCTCAAGCCTCAATAGCGCGACTTTGAGATTTCAAATTTGAAACTTGAGATTTGGGAACCCCGGAGTTTATCCGCGCAATCCGCGGTCATTTTTATTGAGGGACGCAACGGGATTGAACCGCGGATCAACCTGATTACGCGGATACGGTGGAACTCACCCTGTTGCCGAGGCTTTCAGTAATTCTGGAAACGTGGCGCGAAGTATCTCCACCTTCGGCAATGCTACGCACGCGATGTAGGGTTGCTGGGGATTTATCGCCGCGTAATCCTGATGATATTCCTCAGCGGGGTAAAACTTTTCCAGGGGTTCCAGCGTGGTGACTATGGCATCCGAAAACAGGCCAGTTGCGTCAAGCTTCTGGATATACGCTGCGGCAACATCATGCTGTTGCTGGTCACTGTAGAAAATGGCTGATCGATATTGCGTGCCGACATCATTGCCCTGCTGATTTAATTCTGTGGGATCATGCGCGACGGTAAAAAATATTTTCAGCAATTGGCCGGCTGTGATAACAGACGAATCGAAGGTGATTTTTACGGCCTCGGCATGACCGGTGCGCCCGGTGCAAACCGCCCGGTAATTAGCTGTATCCGCTGAGCCGCCCGCATAACCTGATACCACATCCTGCACACCGCGCAATTGTCGATATACAGCTTCCACGCACCAGAAGCACCCGCCGGCGAGAACCAGGGACTGCGGGGCCGGGGTGGATGGCACGTCAAAGGGCGGATCGGGAATGGTGGTATTCATACGTTGGTTTTCCAAAACGACAACTTAGTACCCTGCATTGTAGGCAGGAAAATCGCCGCAACAAGCCATTGCAGCGCAGCCACAGCCCCCAGGAGCCTGTCCGAGTAATGGCCCGGTTGCGACGGCGTGATTCTCTCGGCGGGGCGGGGTGCCATGGAGCACCGTGGTGATAACCCGGTGGTTGGTTGGCGGCATGGGATCAACCACCGGATTACCATCCGGTGCTCCCGGGGCGGGGTGCGTTGCAT